>JALYUK010000393.1 GCA_030853805.1 Actinomycetota bacterium
CACCCCGGCCACACGACCCGCTCAACGCAGCCACCGACCGACTACTGGCCTCCCTTACGGCCGTGTTGCGCGGCTACCACCTAGAGCCCGGCCAGGAAATCCACGCGCTACGAACCGTGCGCAGCGCATTGCACGGGTACGTCACCCTCGAAGCAGCCAGCGGGTTCCAGTACGACACCGACATCGACGACAGCTTCACCTGGATGATCACCCTCATCGACCGCGGCCTACGAACTCACACCACGCGATAGACGCACCAAACTGAAAGAGAGCCAGGCGGGCCAACCCCTTGGCAGACCCTTCTTCAGGTCACTCCCTCGCCCCGAACAGGGATCGTTCACCGGGATGGCCTGAGGCAGTGGTTCTGGATTTAGTCCTGTGCGTCGTCGGGGTCGGTGATCCAGGCGGCGAAGACGGGTAGTCCGTTCCAGGGGCTGTCGGGTTCGTGTCCTTGGGTGGCGGCGACGACGGCGTGGGGGTGGGCGAACCGCAGGGTGGCTGATCGGTAAAGGCCGGCAGGTTTGGGCCTGCGGCCGCTTGCTGCGATGCCGTAGTGGGTAATGGCGGCGGCTTCGAATCCGCGGCGGGTGTATCGGGCGACCGCGCTTTGTGCGGCTTCGATGGGTCCGGTAGTCCCGGCGAGTTGCTGCAGGGCTGGGCCGAGGGCACCGAATTCGAGTGGGGGTTCGGTGAGCAGGTCGTGCTTACTGGTGGCGTGCCACGCAGGTAGCAGTGCGTCCACCTGTTCGCCCTGTTCTGCAGCTTCTTGCTCAGTGAGACCCACAGGGGGTGCTCCCCCAGCGGTAGGTCGAACAGTGAGACCGGGGCAAAGTCCTTGCGGTATCGGGCCCGCACGGCGGTGATCTCGTGCGCGGCGGCCAGTACGTCGCCTGGTACGACCGCAGGGTCAGCGATTACCGAGGTCACCTGCAGCCGATCAGCTTGTGCGACGTGGACGGCCACCCGGCCAGCCCGTTTGGTATCGGTGATGAAGGCGTGGGGGAAGCCGTGGCCGGGGTAGCCGCCGCGGGGCGCGCGGAGCACTTTGGTCAGGGTGGTGCTCCACGGTCCACCCAGATCGGTGGCGTCGGTGGTCTGGAAAGGGCTAGTAGCGCGTCGCATTTGATTTGATGGTTATGTGTGGTCTGCTGTTCTGGTTGATACTCGACCAGAAGGAGTTGACGACGTGCCGCGTAGGAAAGAGCTCACGGTCACCCTGGATGCTGGGGATCGTGCGAAGCTGACGAAGGTGGTCTCCTCTGGGCGGCATCCTGCTCGGATGATCACCCGGGCCAGGGTGTTGCTGGCGCTGGACGAGACGCAGGGGCTGGCGCCCGATCGCCGGGTGGTGGCCGAACGGGTCGGCACGTCGGAGTCCACGGTGTATTTGGTCGCGAAGGCGTTCACGACACACGCTGGGCGGGTCGATGAGGTGATCACGCGCAAGAAGCGGGCCACGCCACCGGTGGAGCCGAAGGTGACGGGGGAGGTGGAGGCCCGGTTGATCGCGTTGGCGTGCAGCCAGCCGCCGGCAGGACGTTCACGGTGGACGCTGCGGCTGTTGGAGAGACAGGTGGCCCTGACCGAGGGGATACCGCCGATGGACCATTCCACGATCGGGCGGGTCCTAAAAAGGGGGCGCTTAAGCCTCACCTGAAGGCGTGTTGGACGATCCCGCCGCACGCAAATGCGGCGTTTGTGGCGGCAATGGAGGACGTACTGGGCGTCTACGCCCGCCCCTACGACCCGGCTTACCCCGTCGTGGTGATGGACGAGAAACCCCTGCAGCTGCTCGCCGACGCTAGAGCGGGCACACCCGCAGTCCCGGGACGAACGGCCCGCGAGGACTCCGAGTACGTCCGCTGCGGCACCTGCTCGATCTTCGTATGGGCCGAACCGCTGGCCGGTTGGCGCCGCGCCTACGCCGAACCCACTCGCACCCGAATCGATTGGGCCCACGGCGTGGAACGCCTCCTAAACCTCGACTACCCCGACGTTGAGAATGTTGTCCTGATCATGGACAACCTCAACACCCACTCGATTGCATCTCTCTACCAGGCGTTCCCGCCACAGAAGGCCTACGCCCTGGCCACCAGGTTGGAGATCCGCCACACTCCCAAGCACGGGTCCTGGCTCAACATCGCTGAGATCGAACTGTCTTGCCTGACCAAGCAATGCCTCGGCAGGCGCATCGCAGACCTTGATGTCCTTAACGAGGAACTCGCCGCCTGGGCCAGCGCCACCAACGCCGACAAGCGCCAGGCCGAGTGGAGGTTCACCACCAGGAACGCCCGCATCAAACTCCGACACCTATACCCAGCTCTTTAAAAGCGACAGTCTACTAGTGCCATGGCGCTTCCGGAGACTGATGTTGCGCGGTTTCAGCGGTGGTGTCGGGCACGAGTGCCGGAAGCGGTTCGCGATGAGGTCCGCGTCGAGGTGGACGTGGCGGATCGGCACGTGACGATTGTGGAGTGTGTCCCGCCGTGGGGGGGCAGATTCCGGCCTGGAGTGGACGCGGTTCCCGATCGCACGGTTGCGGTACACGAACGCCAGTAAGCGGTGGTCGTTGTACTGGAGGGACCGGAACCTGCGCTTCCACGAGTACGACTGGGTACCTCCCACGGATACCGTCGAGGAGCTGTTGGCGGAGGTGGACCGTGACCCGACCGCGATCTTCTGGGGGTAAGTGACTCAGGCTCTTGCCTGCAGTCGCTGGCTGTTGAGTAGGTCACCCGGTCGAGCCCACCGCAGGGTCTTGCGGGGCCGGTCGTTGATCTCCTCCGCGACGTGTTGTAGTTGCCCCGGTTGCATCGGCAACATCGGAGCCGTGCGGTCCAACGCCTGAATCTGGGACTTCTCATCCACGCACAACACGATCGCGTTCTCCAGCGGCGCCAAATACAACTCGACCACGTCGGTGACTTTCGCGACCAACTGTGGGTCGGTGTTGAACTCGAACGTCTGCGTCCTCCACGGTTGGACCCCGTATTTACGCCACGCCCGCGCGATCGCGGCATCACCGACCTGCAATGCCGGGCCAGCGACCGCGTCGACCAGTGGGTGACCCCTGTACTTCCTTGGAACCCATTGCGGCAATCAGCAGCGACGAATAGGCACCGAGGAACACCTCAAAGCTCACCACTCCACGGGACCTTGCCAAGAGCAGGACGCACCCGAACGGCCCGGCCCACAATCACACCCCCTGATCCCTTGAGGTGTTGTTGACGGTCTCGCCTGCGGCGCGCAGGATCCAGGTGCGGAACTCGACCGCGAAGTGCTCGAGGTGCTGTTCGATGACGTCGGGTGCGCAGGTCGCCGGAAGGGTTACCGACAGCCGGGCGGTGAAGCCGTTTTCTTCCTCGTCGAAAGCGTTGGCTATCGATCCAAGGATGGTTCCGTCGGCGAGCAGCATGTGCGAGCGTCGCCCCGCCGGCGTTGCGTCCGTTGCTGGGGGCAGTTCGCGGTCGAGGATGACGCTGTCATCCCACGGGTGCATGAAGAAGGAGCACACGTATTTGTCGAGGGTCTCGACGATGTTGACGTTTTGGCCGGGTTGCGCGTGGATCGCATAGTGCTCGGGGTGCCCGGCGAGCATGACGTCGCCGCGGGCGAAGGCGCCACCCAGCCACTGACCGAACTGGGCGGCGGTGATCCCGTGGGCGCGCAACGTGGTTGTCCCGGTGCTCTCCTGACCATGGGAGCGGGCGAGGTGATCGCGCAGGAAGGCGTCGCCGTCGGCGATTTCGTCGCTGAGCAGTTCTAGGAGCCTGCCCTGGCCGAGTTTGTGTTTGAGTAGTGCGAGAGCGCGGCGGGCTGAGAACAGCTCGAATCCATCAATCGTGGAGTCAGTGTCTTCACCCGCCAAGCGCACTGAGGAGGTCGAGGGGGATGTCGTACTCATGATCGTGTCGCCTTATTTCTGGACAGGGAGTTGAAGGTAGGAGGCGTGCTTGCCCCCGGTATGGATGACATGCTGCCCGGCGTTGACGCCGACATACTCACGGATGCCGGGCATCAGGGTGCCGAGCAGGTTCTGTGAGCTGATGATGAAGCGCAACTGCTCGCCGGCGTGGAACGCGAGGCCGACTGGGAGCAGGTCGATTTCGATCTCGACAACCTCGCCAGGTGAGAGTTTCTCGACACGGTCGAAGGTATGCGCTGGGACGTCGTGCGTGCTGAGCGCATCATCACGGTGGCGGGCTGAGACACGCAGGCGACCGTCGGACCCCTTGTAGCGCAGGATCGTCGCGCCGTGATCGGTCAGGTCGTGTGCCATCGGGGACTGGTTCGGGACGGTGAACGCCTGCAACGGCGTACCCCACCGGTCAAGTTTTTGCACGAGGACGAACAGGTCCATGTCCTCGGACCCGCGGGTTTCGACGAATAGGTGTGCCTTCGGGTAGCCGACCAGGGTGGTCTCTGTGTCGAACCGGTTCACGAACGACACCGCGCTCGGGTTGGAGTCGACCGTGTATACGGCCTCGATGTCCTCCGTTGGGGACGTCGTCGACAGCGACCGTGTTCGGCCTTGGAGGTAGAACCTGGTCGAGGTGACGTCCGCCGGAGGGAACGAATCGGCCCCGATGGCGACCTGGTCACCGCCCTGGAGATCCAGGACTGAGTACCGGACGCGGGGCGTCTGCTGCCACCCGTTGTCTTTCCCCTTGAGGTAGTGGTCGAAGAAGTGCCGAAGGTCCTCGACGTGAGCCTCGTCGTAGTAGTCGGGCCACTCCTGCGAGTTGTGGATCCGCAGCCACTTCTCCTTTGATCCGATCCTGCGCCAGGCGCGGAAGGTCCCCGCGGTATGCAGAGTGTTGGAGTAACTGGCGACGATGTAGGCCGGTACCGTGATTTTGTCGAACTCAGGGATCTTGTTCTCCCAGAAGCCGTTCATCAGCGGGTACTTCTCGACTTCGGACAGGATGTCCTCTTTGCGGTTCTTACCGAAGAAGCTGCCGTCCTGAAGTTGCTGGGCAAAGCCCGTGTCGGGCATCCCGCCCCGCAGCACGAGGTCGCGGTAGACATCGCTGACGCCCTCCCACGGGTTGATCGCGACCAGGTGCGGGGGCTGCTCAGCGGCAGTGAACCACTGCGCCACGGCAAGGTAGGAAGTGCCGCTCATGCCAACCTTGCCGTCGCACCATTCCTGCGCGGCGAGCCACTCAATCACGTCGTAACAGTCACGACCCTCCTGGCGGTCCCAGAGCACGCTGTCGCCTTCGGAGTCAACGACCCCGCGGATATCGACGTTGCAGATCGCGTAGCCGTGAGCACACCAATACGCCGGATCTGGAGCCTCGAACTTTTCCAGCCCGGAGACCGTGTCGTTGCCAAGCCCGACCAAGCCGAAGACGCCCATGACGCTCACAGACGTGCCCTGACCCTTGCCGTAGGGGCTCCAGGCCACAATGACTGGAACGGGCTCCGCGCCGACAGGGCGGAACACATCGACATAGATCGTCACACCGTCACGCAACGTGACGGCAGTGTCTTTTTCGAAAACGGTATCGACGGACAGTGGTTTGAACTGCGGCGCGATCTGGAACCCTGCCTGCAGTGTCCGGGTGCCGGGCTCGAACGGGGTGAGTACGCCGGTCCGCGGCGCTGGCAATGGGGTGGAGGGCACGTACATTCTCTGGTCATCGCTCATCAGGAATTCCTCGCTCCGTTGAGTCCTTCTTCGGGCCTCGTCGTGGCGAGCGTACGACCGATCAACCCGAAACTCAACAAGTGTTGAGGTCCTCCCTCGCAGATCCTGGTCGGTCCTGGGAGATGCTGGATAGGGTGACGGCATGAACCCTGCGAATGCTCGGGCGACAGCTTCAAGCATTGGTCGGCGACGCGGGACTACCAGCACCCGTGACCGGGTCCTGACAGCCGCACGAGCGCGTTTCGCTAGCGATGGCTTCGCGGCCACGACCATCCGACGCGTCGCAACGGATGCCGGTGTGGACCCGTCTCAGGTCATGCAGTTCTTCGGATCCAAGGACGACCTGTTCGCTGCCGTCATGGCGATTCCGGCTACCGCGTTAGCGCGCTTTGAGACGGCGTTTGCGGGGCCCACTGAAGACCTTGGCGAGAGAGTCGTTCGCGCCTACCTAGAGGCCTGGGAAGAAGAAACCGCAGAGTCGCAGCCGCTCATGGCCATGCTCCGCGGCGCCGTGGTCAACGAGGCGGCCGCGGCTCAACTGCGTGAGTTCATCCAGTCCCGCCTGGCACATGGCATGGCGGGACGAGGCAGCGACGCCATTCTTCGCGCGGGCCTCGCGGCGTCGATGCTGATCGGGATCATCGTGAGCCGTCGCATCATCGGCGTTCCGGCTCTCGTCGCGGCCGAGACACATCACCTGGTGAAGACGGTCGGCCCTTCGATCCAAGTGCTCCTGAGCCAGACGGATACCTGACACGCGACCCTTCGACGCACAGCGGCAACGCGGCGAGTTCGGCGGAGACTTCACGTTCGTGGCGGGTCAGCGGTTCCAGACTGTCGATATTGGAAGATGGGGTGGCGGCGGTGGATGTGTCGGCGTAGCCGTCCAGGAGCCGTCGGGTGGTGCTGGGCGCTAGGACCGCGTCTCCGGCAGCGACAGTGCAGATCCCGTTGAGTAGTTCCTGGGTGCGGGCGCTTTCGAGCGGGAACCCGCTTGCCCCTGCGCGCAGGCCTTCGAACGCGTTCTCGTTCAGGTCAAACGTTGTCAGCAGGATCGCCCACAGAGTCCTCAGCTAATAGACACGCCTAGGGCGCCATAACTCGTTGAATCAGCGGATCGTCTATGCGCGCATATTGGATCGGTCGACGCGGGTCCTTGACAGCCGGGGCAGCCGGGATGCAGGGTTCTACCCCAATGGTTATGGTCTTTTGTGTGGCGGGCGGATCCTCTGGTGACACGGCGATGGAGTAGTGATGACTGCGGTACCTGAATCGTTCGGGGTGTCCATCCCGCGGGAGGTCACTCAGCCGCTGGTGGCACGCAACGCGGTGGAGCAGGTTCGCGCCAACAGATCAGGTCCAAGCGTGACCCGGTTGGCTCAAAGCGGGCTGCGGCCGAGGCGGGGGCAACGATGAGGCTGCAACGCACTTTGTGTTAAGCAGAACGGCGCTCTACAAAGACGTTTGAATAGTCGTTGTACATATTCTGCCCGTCCGACGATTGACTTTCATAAATAAGGCAGCCCAAGGAAGGATATTAAAACATGGCCGAAAAGCCCTGCGGAAGCGCGGACGAGTCCATCGTAGAGTCACGGAAAGACCTTACACAAGCGAGAATGAATAGTGGATTCGGCGGTACTGAGAGCGGTCGCACTACTGGTGTCTTGCTGCTTTTGGCAGCTATCGGAACGGTAGCATGTTCGGTACTCGGACGGTTCGCACTCGGCCTTTCTGAAGATTCAGGTACGATGTCTTTTGCTGCCTATCAACGACATCCATTCCCGATTTTTTTGACTTACGCGGTCGGCATGATCGCTGGATTACTTTTCATCCTCGCGGCCCCTCTGCTAGCACGAAGCTTCGCTGAATCTCCACGGCTGCGAATAGCAGCTACCTGTCAAGCCTTGGCGGGATTGGTGCTCGCATTATCGGCTTCGCGTTGGCTGATCGTACTTCCTTTTCTCAAGAAACAGTACGACAACCCGCTTGCGAGTTCGGCAACGCGTGCTGCTATTGAGGTCAATTACGAGAGCATCAGCTATTTCTTGGGAATCACTCTCGGAGAACATCTTTTTGCTATTCTGACTGGCGTCTGGATCCTCATTCTTTCCTTCCATATTCTACGTCTTCCCGGGGAGAAATCCTGGCAGAGTTGGATTGGTATCGTTGCTGGATTTGGGTGGTTGCTTGGGAGCCTTGAGCAGCTTGATTTCAGCCTTTCCAGTGACTTCTTGGTATTTTTAGGAGCTGGGCCGATTATTTGGGTCATCTGGACGGCCTTCCTCGCACGCCAACTCACTCGGCGAACGTATCGGTCCCGTTGACCGAGCTGATCATCCTGGGACGCACTTTGAAAAAGCGTGCCGGTGATGTGCTGTGGCCTACTTCGATCACCCCGGCCGCATCGTCGCTGGCCATACGCTGGCTGCTATCCACCCACCAAGGCACCGTGGATCAACCTAATCTTTGGGCGAGCAATTTTACACCCGTGGACTTCAATCATGTCGATTACTTCCTCGACGCACCGTCCACGTCATTGAGCACCGCTGCACCGCAGCGCGACTCGGTGGCAGCCTATGACGCAGAGTCAGAGTCAGAGTCAGAGTCAGGGCAGGCGGATTTCGTCATCCGGGTCGATGAGCCGACAGATTTCGTGGGATATCCAAGGGCCCGCCCCGTGGGTTGAGGCCAACGGTAGCGATGACATGGACCTGTTCGTGTTCCTGCAGAAGCTGAGTGAGGAAGGTATTCAGTTGGAGCAGATCAACGTGCCCAACCACGGGCCGGTGATTCAGCATCTGACCCAGAACGGCGCGGCAATCCTGAAGTACAAGGGATCGAACGGCCGGCTGCGGGTGTCGATGTTGCGGGTGTCGATGAGGAAGCTGGATGAGCAAGCGTCTACCGAGATGGTCCCGGCCCATACCTTCGAACACGTCGAGAAATTACGAGCAGGGGAAGTCGTATCTGTCGACATTAAGTTGTTCCCGATCGGAATACGCCTGAACCCTGGCTAGCAGTTGCGCCTGATCGTCTCTGGCCACCACCTGCTGGGCGGAGCGATGCCCGGCAACGCCAACGTCACCGGCGACAACCACGGTCAACACCTGGTGCACACCGGACCTAATCGCCCTTCCTCTCTGCGCCTGTCGCGCAAGGGGGACTGCCCAGGCGATCGCAGCTACCTGACCGACGCCAACGCGCGTCTTCGTAAGGGACCTAAAACACCCTTAAGGTATGGTGGTCTGATGTTCTCCCGCCCGCCTGGTCTCGCGCAGAAACTCGCCTCCGATATCGACCAGCTGATAAAAGACCGTGGCCTGCGATCTGGCGACCGGATCGCCACCATGGAGGAGCTGAGGGCGGAGACGGGATACGCACGGGCGACAATCGGCGAGACCGCGCACATCTTGACCGAGCGCGGCAGTATCGAGGTGCGGCCGGGGCGGGGCGGCGGACTGTTCGTAGCGGACGTCAGCCCGGTCGTCCGGATGCGTCAGACTCTCCTGACCGTTCCACACGGGGCGACGTCGGTGGCGGACGCGATCGCTGTCCGCAGCGCGCTCGAAGAACTCATAGCACAGGACGCCGCCGCTCACCGCAGCGCGCTGGACTTGCGCGAGCTCGACAAATGCGTGAATGCCATCCGACGCGCCGGCGACAACCTCGAGAAATTTCTTCGCGCCAACTGGGCTCTGCACGAGCGCATCGCGGATATCACCCCGAACTCACTCGCGCGGGCTATGTACGTGAGCACCATACGCTGCGTCGCGGATCTGTCGGACCTGACGGTCAGTCAGACGGCGCCAATGTCCAGCGACTACCTCGCTCAGCGGTTGTCCATGCACGAGGTACTGGTCGCCGCAATCCGCAGTGGCGATCCAGCCCTGGTCGTCTCGGCTGTCGCGGGACACCAGGACCCGGAATCTATCGACAGCAGCTCGACCTATCCGGCTGGTCGGCTGTCAACGGTCTGACCGGTTAACGCGCCACACGGTGAGGAGCTGACGTGACCGCAGGCGGTGGCAGAGCCGAGCACTCTGCAGAGAACGTCCGAGCTGCAGTTATCGACGCTCCCGGTGACGCACCACGAATGGGTACTGTCACCCTCCCGCGGATGAGCCAGGGATTAACTCGGATCGCCGTAGCCGCAGCCCCCTTGAACCCACTGGACCTGCTGATCGCCTCGGGTACTTTCCACTCGGCGCGCCATGAACTGCCCTACGTCCCCGGCAGCGAATGCGTCGGCCAAGTTGTCGATTCCGACTGCTTCGCGCTCGGCTCCTGGGTGTATGCGGAGTTCAGCGCGACGCCGTCATCACCTGGACCTTTTGCCGACGAGGCGGTTGCCTTGAATGCCTCGGTGCTGCAACTGCCCGCGGACGTCAATCCGGTGCAGGCTGCAGCGGTCGGCAACTCCGGCACAGCTGCATTCATGCCACTGGTTGACCACGCCGCCATGCGACCCGGAGAGACCGTCATCGTGCTCGGCGCGACTGGTGTGGTGGGGCAGCTTGCGGTGCAAATTGCCCGCCTGCGTGGGGCGGGCGCAGTTATCGCGGTCGGTCGTGACCGCTCGGTGCTGGAGCGGTTACCCGATCTGGGAGCGGATGCCGTGGTCGAGCTGCGCACCGACGAGAGCGCAGGAGACCTCGCGGACCGCCTACTGGGTGTAGCAGGACCGGCGAACGTTGTGCTGGACGGGATCTACGGCCTGCCGTTCGAAGCTGCGCTGCTGGCCTGCGCACCCCACGCTCGGTTGGTTAATGTCGGCAACCTCGCCGGCCCGACGTCTCAGGTTCCCGCAGGTCTGTTGCGCGGCAAACAGCTCACGATCACTGGTTTCGCGGGCTTGCATACCCCGCTTGCTGACAAGGAGCGCGCCTTGACGTGGCTCTGGCGTGCGCTTGCCGACGACAAGCTGCAGATCGGGATCACGACGTGGCCACTGGAGCATCTCCCCATGGCCTGGAGTGCCCAGGCAGCATCACCGCACAACAAGTACGTCGTCCTGCCGCAGGAACTATCGCGAAGCTGAAGGACGGGTTAGCGCTGCGCTGTGCGGGTCCGGGTGAGCGCCGAGATGCCGGCCGCTACATGTCGGACCGCATGTTCGACATCGGTCAACGACTGGTCTGCAGGGAAGTCGGTAGCGACGACCCCGAGCACCACGTTGCCTGCCTGATCCAGCACCGGCGACCAAATGCTGCATACCTCCGGGTGATCTGTAGTCGTCTCACCATCGGCAAAACGGGATGCCACGAAGTCCATCGGATCACGGGTCAAATCTGAGAGCATCTGGGCTTCCTGCGAGGCCGAGCGTCGATTCCCGCCGGCGCGATCCTCCAGCAGGTGCTCCAGGCCGTCCTGAACTGCGGCCAGCCCTACGCACAATCCGCCGTCGGCGCGAATTCGACCCATCACTTCGGTGACCTTTTGCTGTTGCTGCTGCGGCAACGGGGCGAGCCATTCCTGGACCCTTTCAGGGGCTGCATGGGCCATCCACCAGATGCCGATCGGCGCAGTCAATGGAACCGGTTCGCCGATTGCAGCCTGCGCTACGTGGCGGTCATTGCTGTGCCCGGCCGCCGCGATCACGGTCGATGTCGTCCCGTCGCAGTAAAGGACGGCCACCCGACCCTGCACGCTGCGCGCTGCGCCTTCCAGAAGCGGTCGCGCACGGTCGACCAGGCTCAGTTCGGCGGTGTGCGGATCATCAGAAGCAATCATGGTGTGCGGGGTGAAGCTGCCGTAGCCCCCCTGAAAGAACAGCAGCGGAAGTCCCTGGTCGGCCGTATCGAGGTCGAGCACCCGACCGATGACGATGTCGTGATCGCCGGCCACGTGCACGATCTCCAGGTCGCAGTCGATCCAGGCGACGGCGCCCTCCAGGATTGGAGATCCGCTGGGCGCGGCAGTCCACTCGACGCCGTCGTAGGTGTCACCGTCACGGGAAGCGAACTGCCGGCACAGACGCTCATGCTGCGCGCCGAGGATGTTGACGCAGAACGACCCGGACCGGCGTAGCCTGCTCCACCGACCGGAGGTGGACGTGGGCAGGAAGGCAACCAGAGGCGGGTCCAGCGACACGCTGGTGAAGGATCCGATGACCATGCCCTGCGGGTGACCGTCCTCGTCGATGGCCGTCACTACCGTCACCCCGGTCGGGTAGTGCCCGAGAACTCGCCGGAATCGTTGCGGGTCGTGTGATCTGGGTGTGCTGCTGTGGTCTGGTCCGGTGGGGCGAGTACTCATGTCCATCCCATTCGTCAAGGGGATGCTCGTCCCCTGCCTCTAAAACACCAATATGTTAGTGCTAATATGAGCCACGTCACAGTGAGAGGTGCGTGGCGTGGTCTCGATCACAGCGCAAGCCGCCGGTTCCCGTCGGATTCGTTGCCGCAGCACGGCATCCCACCTCACCACCTCAAGCATCGTGGGGCCTCGACTCGACTGGATTCCCAAAGAGTCGCCCCGGCTTACGAGAGAGAAAGAGTTGACCGATCCAATGACTGTCGATTCAAGCATCACCGGGACTAAATTGCTGACCGGAACTTTCGCGGGTCCGGTCATTGGGTTGAAGTATGAGACGCCGACTGCGAACGGAGTGACGGATGAGCGCGGTACGTTCAGCTATCGCGCGGGGGAGTCCGTCACCTTCCTGATTGGTCGTTACGTACTGGGGACGACGCAAGGCGCTGCGCGAGTCAACCTGGCGGATCTGGTGACCCGGGTCGGTGGGCAGATCGCCAAGGTCGCCGACCCCGGCGCTACCAACCTGGCTCGACTCGTGCAGACCCTAGACACCGACGGCAATGTCGAAGCCGGCGTCACCATCGCTCCAGCGGTGCACGACCTCGTGCAGTCCCGGGTGTTCGACTTCGACCAGATGTTCGCGGTCGGTCCCGCCGAGGCAAACTTCGCGCAAGACCCCGAGACGGTCGGCTTCCTGGCAGACTTGAACGCACATGGGGGAGTCTTTTCCGACAGCACCCCTCGAACCCTGCGGTCAGCAGCCGCAGCGCGGAACGAACTCCGCCGCAATATCCGCGGGATCCGCAAGACGACAGACGTCGAGGTTCCACTGCGCGACGGTTCGTTCGTCTCTGCCGACATCTTCAGACCGGTCGATGACGGCAATTATCCCGTCATCATGAACATGGGGGCCTACGGCAAGGCCTTCGACCACGGCGCCATCGGCGACGCGGCGGGAGCCGAGGCGAAAGAGGAAGCGGAAGACCGATATTTCTCGGGCAACCCGCAGGGCCAGCAGTACGAGAACCACGAGAGCGTCAACACTGCGGACTGGGTGCCGAACGGCTACGTCACGATGCGCGTCGACGGTCGCGGGGTGGGAAAGAGTCCAGGGTTGCAGGCGCCGCTGGGCCGTCAGGAGGCAGAGGACTACTACGACGCCATCGAGTGGGCCGGGGTGCAGCCGTGGTCCAACGGCAAGGTGGGCCTGTGGGGAATGTCCTACTACGCCATCTCTCAGCACAATGTCGCCAGCTTGAAGCCGCCGCACCTGGCCGCGATGATCGCGATGGGCACAGACGCCGATTCGTATAACGAATACGTCTATGCGGGAGGAATCTTCTCCGAGGGTTTCTGGACCTGGTGGTGGAAGATCCTGACCAAGGACAACGCGGTGGGCGAACGCCGCGAGGTCGACTGGATGGCCGCAGCGAAGTCCCAACCGTTCAACGACCCAAAGGTCTACGGGCCGAGTGCCACGGTCTTCATGACTCCGCAAGTCGAGGACGTCACCACCCCGGTATGGATCATTGCTCCACAGAGCGGCGCAGCAATCCATCAGCTGGGTAGCAGCGAGACCTTCATCCGCTCGCAGGCATCCCGGTCGCGCAAGCTGGACTTCATCGACGCCTGGTTCCCACGGTGCTACCACCCCACGACCGTCGCCGAGCACATGCGGTACTTCGACCACTGGTTGAAGGGCATCGAAAACGGTGTCCCTACCGACCCGCCGATCCGCATCGAGATCAGGACCGGCAACGGGGCCACCTATCCATTAGTCGGCGAGCAGGACTGGCCGATCGCGCGCACAAAGTACGTGAAGTACTACCTGGATGCGGCCAATTCGGACTGGCAGGGCGACGAGCACGGCTTGCGGGTGGGAAAACTGGCGCCGACGGCTCCGGACCGGGAGGACAGCACCAGTTGGGACGCGGGCGTCGAACTGGGCAAGGCAATCCCCGCCCCGATCGGTCACGTCGGCGGCGCACCACGCTGGTCGACGGGGGTGTCGTTCGTCAGCGACCCGGTGCAACAGGACATGGTGCTGATCGGCTACCTGAAGGCCAGCCTGTGGGTATCGTCCACCAGCAGTGACATGGACGTGCACGTATCGGTGCGTGTGATCGATGAGCAGGACCGCGAAATCCGCTACGAGGCCGTCGTACTGCCGATGGATGCCCGCCACATCCACCCGGTCGGGTACGGCCTGTTGAAGGTCTCGCACCGCGCACTAGACCGGGCGCGATCTACGGAGTTCTTCCCGGTGCAGACGCACACCGAGTCGGAGTACGCGCCGTTGGCGAAGGACGAGGTCGTCGAAATCGAGATAGGCCTCAACCCAAGTTCGGCATTGATCCGCAAGGGCTGTCGCCTGCGGGTGGACCTACAGCCGGTGGTGCCTGCGGGACTGCCGTCGCGGACGTTCGACGAGAGTTACCACACGGGTGCCAGCAACACTGTCTACACCGGCCCCGACCATCTCAGTTACATACAGCTACCGCTCCTACCCAGTGACGCATCGGATGCGGCCGACCCACGGCGCGCGAGTGAGTAGGCCCGCATCGTGACCGGGCCAAGCATCATCCAGCTCGTCCTAGGCAGCAACAATCTGCCGTTCAGCAAGCACCTCTACACCACGGTGTTCGGGTTTGCAGCTGCAGGTGACCGGATCGTCTACTCGGCCCACAACGGGCAGGTGATGGGTCTCGGGGACTACGGCGGCGCCATGGTCTCCTACCTGGTGGGACGCCAGGAGTTGATGCAGCTCGAGTTCTGGACGCACACGACTCCTACTCAACGCCCGCTCCCAGCAGATTGGCGACCCAATGACATCGGGTTCACCCGATTCGGGGTCTGCGTCGACAACTTCGACGGCGTCCTGCAGCGGTTGACCGATGCCCGGGTCCCGACGCTTACCCCGGTGCAGCAGCGGAACGGGTTGCGCCGGGTCTGCTTCCACGATCCGACCCTGGGTATTCCGGTCGAGATCATGGAAGAGGGCGGCGCACTCGTGGGTGATCGGGACAGGTATCACGACTTGGATCCGGCCGTGGTGTACGTCACGGTCTCGGTGACCGATCTCGACGAGGCCGTTGAATACTTCGCTGATGTCGTTGGTCTGCAACGGGTCGATGTGTTGTTGCATCAGCCGCAAGACGAGGAGATGTGGGGCCTGGCGGGCGCGCGTCGTCGGACCGAGGTCTTGCTCGGCGGCTCCACTTTTCTGGAGCTTGTGCAGTACGAATGGCCGGCCGGACGTCCTCGCCCGCTGGAGGACCCGTTGAACGCCCAGGGTTTCAAGACGGTCGCTGTGGGGCACCGCGACCCCGCCGCCACTGGAGCAATCTTCGAGCGGGTGAAGGCGGCCGGGTTCAGCTGGACGGTCAGCGAGCCGGCCTCATTCATTGGGGGTAATCACGTGATCGGCCGACCCGCCTACCGGATGAAGACGTTGTCCGTTCCCCTGGATGTTGAGCGCCAGTTCGGGTATTCCCCCGAGCCACCGACGTGGTGGCGTCCGCCATCCACCGGCCAACCCCAGCACACCGATAGCGGTGGTGATACCGCCGCCGTCATGACCGGGCGCGCCTCGATGACGTCCATCCTCCCGCTCCCTGAACCGACCGTAGAAAAGGAAACAGCGAAATGACCGATGTGTTGTCAGACTCGACCACTCAGACTGCGTCCATCGTGGACAAGGTACGCACGCTTGGTCCGACCTTGCGCGAACGAGCCCTGGACGCTGAGCGCGCCCACCGCCTCTCGGACGAAACGATCGCCGATCTGGACGCCACCGGCGCATTTCGGATCGCCAGCCCCGCGGAGTTCGGGGGTTATGAGCTGTCCGTCGTCGAGCAGTTGGACGTCGTGACCGAGGTCGCCAAGTGGGACGGTTCCTGCGGGTGGGTGGTCTGGGTGGGCGCCTCGACCAACTGGCTCCCAGTGCGGTGCGGGAGCCAGGTGGTGGAGGAGGTCTACGGAACGGAGTGGGTCGGTCCCCGGGTCGCGGGTTCGAGTCACTTCCCGGCCACCCGCGGTGTCGCGAAGCGGGTGGACGGCGGCTGGCTGATCTCAGGCGGGCCGTGGACGTTCGGTAGCGACTCGCTCTGGGCGCCGTACACCAACCTGGGGTGCCTCGCCGATGACGGGGACGGCTCTTACCTGGTGGGTGCCCAGGTGCCCAGGGATCAGCTGGAATTTCAGGATGACTGGAACGTGGCGGGGATGAAGGCGACGGGAAGCGTGTCCTCGGTCCTGAAGGGCGGCGAGGTTTTCGTGCCCGAACACCGGGGCATCGTCTTCAGCGACATCCTGGCTGGATCGCTCGACACCGGTCTCGCGGGATCGCTGTGGAAGGCGCCGACGCTCGGGTGGGCGTTCAGTTTGATGGCGGGGATGTCGGTCGGAATCGCACAGGGCGCGTTGGACCGGTTCCTGGAGCGCTCCGAAGGTCGGCCCATCCGTGGCACGTCCTACAAGAACCAGCGCGAAGCGCCGCTGACTCACCTGATGTTGTCCGAGGTGCACTCCAAGATCCGGTCCGCGTGGCTGATCACGCGTGCCAACGCCGAGGAGACC
Organism: Actinomycetota bacterium; assembly: GCA_030853805.1. Classification (GTDB taxonomy): domain Bacteria; phylum Actinomycetota; class Actinomycetes; order Actinomycetales; family Dermatophilaceae; genus Allobranchiibius. The sequence continues at coordinate 16,487 of JALYUK010000393.1, forward strand.
GACCGGCTCGGGAAGGTCATGGTTGCGGGGGAGACGGTGGACCCGGCCTATCTGCAGAAGTTCGGGGCTCGCGTCCTGGTCGAAACTGCGTACGCCGCGAAGTGGTGTGCTGAAGCCATTGAGCTCCTGCAGCGCAACTCCGGCTCGACCGCGATCCAGGAGTGGGAGCCCATCCAGCGATCCTGGCGCGATGCACGGGTGATCACCCTGCACGGTGCGTTAAACCTGGAAGCGCTGGCTGAGAACAACGGAAGGCTGATGGCCGGGTTGCAACCGCTGCAGTTCAAGGGCATCACGACACTGGACCGGTTCGCCCCGGCGCCTGTCAAAGACGCCGACTGATGTCCGCATTGTCTGAGACGAAGATGTCGAATAAGCGAATTGGGAGCACAACATGTTGAGTGACCTGTACGACGGTGTGATGGTTCACGGGCTGGACCCCAAGGAGAAGGGGTACCCCGGTTTCAATCCCCGGCGGGAGCTTGTCGACGGTCTCGTCATTGATCACGACGTCGCCATCGGCCTGCGCGATGGCGTGACCATCTATGCAGACGTCTACCGGCCGGCCGATCTGCCCGGGCCGTTGCCCGCCGTGTTGCTGTGGAGTGCCTACGGTAAGCACTACCGGTGGCCGGAGCCGATGTTGCGCGCGTTCACCGATGGCGCCGACGTCTCCAGGCATGCGCCGATCGAGTGCCCCGACCCTGCGGTGTGGTGCCCGCTGGGGTACGCGATCGTCGTGCCTGATCCCCGTGGGATGTTCGGATCCGAAGGCGACTACGCCACCGCCTGGTCACCGGAGGAAGGCGAAGACATCTACGACACCATCGAGTGGACGGCTGAGCAGGAATGGTGCTCCGGAAAGGTCGGGATGGCCGGTGCGTCCTACTTTGCCATTGTGCAGTGGTTTGCCGGTGCGACGCGCCCGCCACATCTCGCCGCGCTGATGCCGTATGACGGAATGAGCGATCTGTACCGGGAGATCGCCTTCCACGGCGGCATCCCGAACAGCGGGTTTGTCACTTTCTGGAATACCCAGCGCATGCAGTCGCTGCACCAGGTCGAGGACTGGGACAAGGCGATGCAGCTACACCCGCTGCTCGACGACTACTGGAAGACCAAGATTCCCGAGGTCGAGAAGATCACAGTACCGACCTACGTCATTGCGAGCTGGACCGACCACGGTGTGCACACCAGGGGTTCGCTGTCGGCATTCACGCGCCTGGGTTCGCGGCAGAAATGGTTAGAGGTGCACGGGCGCAACAAGTGGGCCCGCCTCTACGACACGGAGAGCGTCCGGCGCCAGATTGCCTTCTTCGACCGGTTCCTGAAATCCGTCGACAACGAGGTAGACGACTGGCCAAAAGTGCGCATCGAGATCCGGGAGGGGATGGATGCCGGGGTAGAGCGAGCCGAAGCCGAATGGCCTCTGGCGCGGACCGATCACCGCAGGTTCTACCTCGACGCCGACGCAGGTGCACTGTCCACGAAGGCTGTCGAGCAAGAGTCCGCGGTGTCCTACGACGCGAGGAGTGTCGAACCGCAGGCGTTCTTCTCACACATGTTCTCCGCCGACACCGAGCTTACCGGCTACTTCAAGCTCAAGCTCTGGGTCGAGGCGGACGGTGCGGACGACATGGACCTCTTCACGGCCGTACAGAAACTCGACGCAGCCGGTGAGTTGGTGAACTTCTACTACATCACCCGATTCCGGTTCGGGCACGCCGCTCACGGTTGGCTGCGGGCATCGCACCGGGAGCTGGACACCGAGCGGAGCACGCCCCAACAGCCGGTGCACCTGCACCGACGCGAGGACCGCCTCATGCCTGGGGAGATCGTGCCGGTAGAAGTGGAGATCTGGCCGTCCAGCACGCTGTTCCGGGCCGGCGAGCAGCTACGGCTGGTCGTGATGGGCAGCGATCCCTTCCCCAAAACCGAGAATGCGGGTATCGCGTTCCACCCCGAAACCCGCAACGCGGGTCGGCACATCATCCACACCGGCGGTCGTTACGACAGCCACCTTCTACTACCGGTCATCCCCTAGTAGCCATCGCACGCTTCCCCGCCGGCTGGGGTATCTCGGGGTTTCAGGTATCCCCAGCGTGGCGGGGTTGAGGGCCCCTGAGACGGGTTCCGGCTCTGCTGATCGATTCAATTATTCTGTTCCAGGACGCTGGTCGAAATTTCGGCAGATTCGGACCCGCAGAGGGATCGTCCGATGTTCTCCAACCAGGTATCGATGTTGTAGGCGGCATGCAAACTGCCAGCTCGACAATTTCGAGCAATCAGCTGGAGGGGTTGGTGCTTGGCGATCGCCGATGCGCCCGAGGCTTTGAACAGCCCCTCGACTGCATCGGCGCACTCGTGCCAGACGTGGGCGACGTCGGTATGGAACTGTTCGCCCTCGCGAGCGGTGAGGTCGCGCTGGTCCAGGTCGCAGATGTCCAGGGCGCAGACCGCGGCGTCGGCGACCGTTCCTGCCGCTCTGATCCGCATATGGGCCAGGCCGACGGCGTGGTGGGTTTGCGGGGCATCAACGGCCTGTGCGTAACGGGAATACGGCAGACTTCGGGTACCGACGGCATCCAGGTAGACCTCCATCGCGTGGTCGGCCATCCCGAGCGCAAGGCCGGTACCGGTGACCACCGACCGCACGAGTCCTCCACGACGGGGTCCTGCGCCCTGACCGGTCGCCTCCTCGAGGCGGGCCCGCAACTGCCCAGGTGTGCTGAAATGTTTGCCGGGTATGAACAGTTCGCCCTTCGTGGCCACCGTTTGGCTACCGGTCGCGGCCAGGCCCATCGCATCCCACTCCCCACGAACGACGAGCTGGTCCTTAGGAACAAGGGCCATACCCACCTTGGAGTCGTCCGCGTCGTCGTAAACGGCTGCAAGGTATCCGTGGGAGGCGTGCACGCTGCCGGTGGCGAACGGCCAGACACCTTCGATCATCCATCCGTCCTCGACGGGGCGCGCTTTTCCAGACATCCGGCGACTTGCTCCACCAAGGGCGAACGTGCGGTTACCAACCCAGGGGGTCTCGTAGACCGACGCCATCACGTCGTCGCCGAACGCATAGCTCCACAAGTTGCCGCCAGCTGCAGCCCACAGCACCCAGGCCGTCGCGCCGCATCCAGAGGCAAGGGAGCGATAGATATCGTGCAACTCCCGGGTGCTCAAGTCGGCTCCTCCGAAGCGCGCCGGGGTCGTGAGGCTGAAGAAGCCTGCGCCGTCGAGTTCTTCGATGTTCTGCTGCGGCACCCGTCGTTGTCGCTCGGCCTCCGCTTCGTTCTCGCGCAACCACGGCCGATTCTCACGGGCCCACACGATGAAATCCTCGGCGGGCCGGGTCGGGTGCTCGGCGGGGCTAATCGTCATGGTGAAGCTAACTTTCTACTGGGCGGTGTGAACGCGGCGGACGAACTGCTCGAACGAGACGGGGGCACGACCCAGCAACCAGGTCAGGACGTTGGGGTTACCGACGAAGTCGTGGCTGCTGTAGCGGTCGGTGATGGCACGCATCGCCCGCGCCTCGTAAGGAAACTGGGCCGGATCGCCCAGTACCGCGTGCAGGAAGGAGTCGGCCTCGATCCGTTCGGTGACCACGGGTGTTCCAATGACGGTGGCGATGATGTCGGTCAGATCGTGGGCGGTATATCTGCCCGCCGACGCCAGTTCGTACGTCGCACCGGCATGGGTGGCGGCGTTGAGCAGGACCATCTGCGCGACCTCGGTGACGTCTTCCAGGTCGACCAGAGACTGGTACCGCTGCAACGCCCACGACAAGCGGAACACGCCATGCTCGAAGGCGGGACGAAGGCGATGGGCCAGCATGTAATTGGTGGGTTGGAGAATCGTGAACTCGAGCCCCGAGGACAACAGATGTTCCTCGATGTCCCGCTTGACCTCGTGCTGCACCAGGTCCGTGGTGATCGAGTGCAGCACCGAGGAAAAGACGAAGTGTCCCACGCCGGCCGCGCGTGCAGCGTCGACGGCCGCGAAACCCATCGCGCGCTCCATCGGGTGCAACGCTGGGCCGATGTAGTAGACCGAGTCGACGCCGCGCATCGCGCGGTCCATGACCTCGGGGTCGGACATGTCGCCAACGACGACGTCGTTCACGCCTGCAGCGCGTAGTCGTTGTGCCGAGGCGTCGCTGCGAACACAGGCCCGCACGCGGCACCCGCTGACGACCAGCCGGGGGACCAGAATTCTTGCCTGGTTTCCATGGGCAGCCGTCACCAGAATCGTCACGGATTCTCTCCTTCAAAAAACTGGATCTGTTCGCTTCCGGGTGCCCGGTCATGTTCGCACCAATAATCTTGACTGCGAACCATTCATAACATTAGAACATTATGGTACGTTCCCGATGTTAGTTGGATCACACGGTCCGAGGTTGCACGACGGACCTGCGGGTGTACCGAGAGCCGCTCACGCCGAGAACGAGGCGACTGCGTTCCGCAGTGCCACGCATGTCCTTTCCATGAACGACAGGGAGTAGAACCAATGCGCGCAAACATCAGTGAGGTGTTGCAGGGCAGGGCGACCGCCCAGCCGGAGACCACCGGGTCCAGCACCCGCCAGTCGGCTGCAGATGGGGTGTCAAGAACTGGGCGGCGCCGACCCGTCACGCCAAAATTGGCAGTGACCTTCGCCTCCGCTGTCGCGCTTGCGTCCGTCGCGGCCTGCGGATCGTCATCGCCACCGGCCGGATCAAGTACCGCGTCCAGTGGTAGTTCCGGTGGTGGTTCCGGAACGAGTGCGAACGTCGCTGCAGCCCAGGCGGCCATCAACGCCTTCACCGGACATCCGAGCGCGTTTCCGGTATCGACTCCGCTGAGCAAACCCCTACCGAAGGGGACAAAGTTCGTCTTCATGCAGTGTTCGACTCCCGTCTGCGGCCAGGTCGCCAAATCCTTCGCCGGAGCAGTGAAAGCCATCGGCGGGGAACTGTCCGTCGTGAACGCAGGCGCGACCGCCCAATCGGCTCAAGCCGCTGCCGCGACCGCGCTCGCTATGAAGCCCAAGGTCGTCCTGTTGAGCGGCACCGACCCCACCCTGTACGGAAGCGGGTTGAAGGCGCTGTCCGATGCCGGCACCAAGGTGGTGTCGATCCAGGTCAACAAGGACGTCAAACCGTTCGGGATTTCGTTCAACTACCTCGGCACGGACCTGAGCGCGCAGAACGGCAAACTGCTCGCCGACTGGGTCTTCGCCAAGAAGGGCGCCAAGGCCAACGCTGTCTTCTACAGCCTGCCGGCACTGGATCTGTCGTCGCACGTGCAGGAGGCCTTCCAGACGGAACTGAAGAAGGTGTGCCCGACGTGCAAGTCCCGCGTTGTGCCCATCGACGTGGCCACTGCGGGTACCACATCGGCGCAGACGGTTGTGACTGATCTTCAGTCGCACCCCGATGCCAACGTGGCAGTATTTGTCAGCTTCCAGGTTGCCACGGGGCTGCCAGCGGCGCTGAAGGCGGCCGGCAAGACCATGACGACGGTCGGCTTTGGTCCCACCACAAGTAACCTGCAGGACATCAAGGACGGCGGGCTCACGGCCGGGTTGGCAATCGACTTCCCCGTATCGATCTGGACGGCGGTCGATACGGCTGCTCGCCTCGTCCTGGGTGACCAGCCGTCCAAGGGCGCCCAGTCCGGTCAGGTGCCGGAGCAGTTCCTGAGTCAAAAGGACATCACGTTCGACCCGAGTAAGGGATGGACCGGCTATCCCGACTTCGTCCAGCGGTTCTTGAAGCTATGGCACCCGGCCAGTTGATCGATGACAGCGTGCCGCCCCCCTTACTGCGGGTGACCGGCATGTCGAAGTCCTTCCCGGGGCTAAAGGCACTGGACGATATCTCGCTGGAGGTTTATCCCGGTGAAGTGGTAGCGGTACTGGGACATAACGGGTCCGGAAAGTCGACGTTGGTTAAAATCCTTGCGGGTGTCTATCAATCCGATGCAGGTTCGGTCGTAGAGGTACGAGACGGAGACGGTCAACTGGTCGCTGGCCCACACGCCCGTGACGACTTGCACTTCATCCATCAAGATCTCGGACTCATCGATATCTTGAACACGGTGGAGAACCTCGGTCTAGGCGCAACGACGCGCAGGATGGGCCTTGCGCCGGTCCGCGGTGCCGCTGAGCGTCGGCACGCGGCCGAGCTGATCGCACGATTCGGTGCGAACTTCGACGTCACCGTGCCGGTGGGCAGGTTGTCTCCGGCAGAACGGGCCGTCGTGGCGATAGCGCGTGCCATGGATGGTTGGGCTCGTCCCGACAACGTTCTGGTCCTCGACGAGCCCACCACGGCACTGCACCGCGACGAGGTACAGGTCCTCTTCGAAGCTGTCCGTCGGATCGCTGCCTCCGGTGCGGGAATCGTATTCATCTCCCACCGGTTGGACGAGGTGCTGGACTTGGCAGATCGGGTGGTCATCCTGCGCGATGGCCGAGTCGTGGCTCAAGAGCCCACGGCGGGTCTTGACCACGACACCATGGTGCGCCTGATCGCGGGGCAGGAGGTGGCAGACCTCACTGTGGCCGATGGTGATGGCCCAGGCGAGCCGCTACTCACGGTGGTGGATCTCAACGGGCCGGGATTGAAAGACTTTTCCCTCTCCTTACGCGCCGGTGAAATCATTGGGATCGGCGGCTTGCTCGGATCGGGTCGCGAACAGCTGGGGCCGCTGTTGTTCGGAGCGCAGCTGCGCCTGGGTGGTCGGGTCGAGATTGGCGGCCAGGGATTGGCAGCCGGCGACACTACGGCGGCGATAGCGGCCGGCATGGCGTACGTTCCTGCAGATCGCCGGCGGGCGGGTGCAGTGATGGACATGAGCGTCCGAGAGAACCTGACCCTTCCAGCGCTGGGCCCATTGCGACGACGTTTCGGTCGGTTGGACGGGCGGGCCGAGCGGGTGGAAACCCAGTCGTGGATGAATACCGTCGCGCTGCGTCCGCCGAATGGCGACCAACCGTTGAAATTGTTTTCTGGCGGCAACCAGCAGAAGGTCGTGCTCGCGAAATGGCTGCGGGTGCGACCCAGGGTGCTCCTGCTCGATGAACCCACGCAGGGTGTGGACGTTGGCGCCAAGGCGGCAATCTACGAGTTGATTTTGGCCGCCAAGCGCAGCGGGACCGGGGTCCTGCTGTGTTCCTCGGACACCAAAGAACTGGTCACGCTCTGCGACCGGGTGCTGGTGCTGCGAGACGGTCGGGTGGCCAGCGACGTCCCGAGGGTGGAACTAACGGAGGCGCGATTGGTTCGCGACGAACTCGAGCTGCCTGCGGAATCGGCATGAGGTGTCTACGAAGTCGGGCGCTGGGCGAAGCAACCACCACGGGAGAGGAGTCACCTCGATGAAGAGCGCGGTGGCGTACAAAGAACATGGTGACCAGGCTTTGCCTGAGCCGACGAGCCAAGCGATGGGCGGAACCACCTGGCAGGTCAGGTTCCGGCGGGCGGCGGCGCCGCGGAATGCGGCGGCGTTGTATCTGCTGGTTGTGATGATCGTGGTGTTTTCGATCTGGGTGCCTGACACGTTTTTGACGACGGGGACGTTCCGT
>JALYUK010000455.1 GCA_030853805.1 Actinomycetota bacterium
TCCCGGGGGTCTGGGTAACAGGTGAGAGAAAGGAACGATCGACATGCCTGCGATGCTGATGCGTACAGACCCGTTTCGGGAGCTGGACCGGCTGACCCAACAAGTACTCGGTGCCGCCGGGACCCCCACGCGCCCCTCGGTGATGCCGATGGATGCCTGGCGTGATGGTGACACGTTCCACATCGAGTTCGACCTTCCCGGGGTGGCCCCGGAATCCATCGACCTGGACGTGGAACGCAACGTGGTCACCGTACGAGCCGAACGCCCAGCGTTGGACAGGGACACCGAAATGCTGGCCGCTGAGCGCCCCCGCGGTGTTTCTTCCCGCCAGCTGGTCCTGGGTGACAACGTGGACACCGAGCGGATCGACGCCAGTTATGAAGCGGGAGCGTTGACGTTGACGATCCCTGTCGCGGAAAAGGCGAAGCCCCGCAAGATCCGCATCGGCGGCCACGACCACGACCGCACAGCCATCAACGCCTGACGGACTGATGGGGCATCGTGATGGCAACCCAGCCGGCCACCGCGCCGCATCTTGCGACGGATGAAGAGGCCTTCCTGGAGTTGATGCTGAGCGACCCGGACCTGCTGGAAGCGCAGTTCGCGGCCATCACCGCTGAAGATGGCACCGGGCAGCAACCACCCGAAGAGTCACTGGCCTTGAAGGATGTCCCCGGTCGGGGCGGGCCCGCAGTCCTACGGGGCAGCACCAGTGCCGTCCGCCTACCCGCCAGGGTCGGTGAGGCCACCCTCAGACGGCGTAACAGGCAACGGTCCCCGCCTCAACCCTGACCCGTTCCGTTCCGTTCCGCTCCGAAACGTTGATGGAAGGCAGGTGATCGCATCGACGTAAGACGTATCCCATTCTTGAACCTTGTCGGGCGGCCCGCGCCTGTCAGCCCCACCCCGTCGTCGACCCCTCGCATGCACCACACGGCGACAAACTATCTCGGGGCATTCAGGCCGGGCCGCACCCTCGTTGCGGGCGGCTCGGAGAAGTGCTGGTCAGGTGGCGATGGACTGATCGGGGGTGATGGGGCCGGCGTCGGGCAGGGCACGGGTGTGCACGATCTCCTGCGCGATCTGAACGAGTTTGCGGTTCGTGTCCTGGGAGACGCGGCGTAGGAACGCGAACGCTTCAGTGTCGCCGATGTTGTACCGCTCCATCAGGATCCCCTCAGCCTGCCCGATCACGGTGCGGCTGATGATGCTCTTGTCACGGTTGTGGATGTCCCTGCTGTCCGAGACCGCGACCGCCAGATGCGCGGCCAAGCTTTCCGCGATAGTGAAATCGTCACCGGTAAAAGCTCCGGGTCGATCGCAGTACAAGTTCATTGCCCCGAAAGATCGCTCATGGGTGAACAGCAGCATCGACAGCAACGAGCCCACCCCCAGCTCTTCATGTACCTGGCGGGCCCACTCGGGCCAGCGAGTCTCCCCAGCCAGGTCGGACACGTAGAGGGATCGGTTCTCAAACCGGGCCACGTCCACGCACGGGCCCTGGCCCAGGTCGTGCTGGACGTCATCAGCCCGCGCCACCACACCATCACTCGCCGCGCCCGCACTGATCTTCTTGCCGGACACCAGGGTAATTCCGGCGTGATCACACGCAGGAACCAACGCGACCGCCAGATCCACCCCGGCCTGCATTCGCTCCCTCGGGTCGAGCGACTGGTGCAGATCCCGCGGAACATCGACACCGGAACCCGGCAGGGAGGGCTGGGCAGGGCCACGTGCAGACAGATTCATAGCGGATCCGATGCTTCACGCCTAGCCCCCGGTTTCGAGAGTAAGACGAAATGATCGAGAGCCCACTGCCAGACCCGCGTAACCCCCAGCATCCCACCCGTCGGCACCTACCAGTCGCGGCCGCGGCCCATACCGCCTACCGTGAACAGCACAGGATCTCGGGTATCCGGATATCTAAGGACCTCAGGCCCCGCCGGTTGACTTCCACAGCCGGTGGGACCACATCCCCTCCTGGCAGCCACTCTGACACGCTGAGTGGCCGGCGAGATGTTCATCAGGTTGGTCCCGCCGCGGGATGATCAGATGGTGAGCAATCCATTGCGACAGAAGCAAGGTCGGGCATGACGCGACGAGCTGATGCACCGGACGAGCCCACCCCCGACTTTGATGCAGCACCTGCCACTGGCGGGAACGGCGTTCACCCGGCGGCGCAACTAGGACCCCGCCTGAACCGACGCTCGCCGTTCATCATCGGCCTGATGGCAGCGGCCGGTGTCGTTGTCATCTACTGGTTGGCGTTGGTGCTGGGGTCGATGCGCAGCGAGCTGGTCCTCATCGGATCCGCGTTGTTCATCGCGATGGGCCTGCAACCGGTGGTGGCGTGGCTCGAGCGCCACCACTTCCGCCGTGGCCTCGCCGTGACGGCGGTGTTCCTGTTCTTCCTCGCCCTGGTCATCGCGTTCCTGGTCGCGGCAATCCCCCCGATCGCCGCGCAGGCGACCCAGCTCATCAACGACATCCCTTTCTACGTCGCACAGCTGCAGAACAAATCCTCGCTCGCCGGGCGACTGAACACCCAGTACAACATCGAGTCCAAGCTCATGTCCGCGGTGAGCGGACCCTCGATGCTGGGCAACGTCGTCGGCATCGGCGAGGCCATTTTCGGGTATGTCACCAACCTCGTCCTGCTGACCGTGCTCACGGCATACTTCCTGGTCGACCTGCCCCGCGTGCGACGCCTTCTCTACCGCCTGCTGCCGGCGTCACGGCGCCCTCGGGCGGTGCTGCTCGGCGACCAGATCATCGAAAAAGTAGGGGCGTACGTACTGGGCAAGGTGATCATCTCGATCGTCACCGCGGTTTCCACCTACATCTGGTTGGTGATCTTCGGCGTTCCCTACCCGCTGCTACTCAGCGTCCTGGTCGCCCTGCTGGACCTCATCCCCGTGGTCGGTTCGAGCATCGCCGGGGTGTTCGTGTGCGCAGTTGCGCTTACCGTCTCCATTCCGGTGGCGGTGTACACGGTGGGCTTTTTCCTCGCGCAGCGGGTGATCGAGGACTACGTACTCATCCCCCGCATCATCGGACGGGTGGTGAAGGTACCGGGGGTGATCACCGTGGTCGCAGTCATCCTGGGTGCAGCGGTCCTGGGCCTGGTCGGCGCGCTCATCGCCATCCCGGTCGCCGCTGCGGTGCAGCTCATCATCGAAGAGGTCGTGATTCCCCGGATGGACAAGGAGTAGTAGCGCACCGGGCGCAGGCGGATCCCCGCGCGGCAGTGGGCCACCAGGCCGGCGAAGTGTGTAGGACCCGGTCTCTGGTGGGGGCCCGGTCGGGTCAGTTGAGGCTGAACGCGCTGTGCATCGCTACGTAGACCGCAACGACGATGAGCAGCCCAGCGAACGCCCGACTGAGCGCGAGGTTGGAAACCCGGTTGGCGACCCGGGTGCCGAGCAGAGACCCGGTGATCGCGGCCACCGTGAAGGGAACGATCACCGACCAGTCGAAGGTTGCGTGACCGGCCCGGGCGGCCAGGGCAGCGGCTGAGTTCAGGGCGATGATCAACAGTGAGGTACCGACCGCGACGGGCATGGTGAAGCCCAGCATCATGACCAGGGCGGGCACGATGATGAATCCACCGCCGACGCCGAGGAACCCGGTCAGGAACCCGACCAGCAGGCCGGCGACAATGAACTTCGCAACACCGGCGGGGCTCATCCCCTTTTGAACCCCCGACATCTTGCTCTCATCAGGCGACCTGGGGCCGGTCGCACGGCGCAGCATGCCGGCTGCTGCGAGCAGCATCAACGCAGCGAACGCGAGGAGTAGCAGGTTGGGGTCGACCTGCCGGTTCAGGGCGGTACCGACCAGGGATGCCGCGATACCGGTGATCCCGAAGGTGATCCCGGTCGCCCAGCGCACATGGGCGGATCGGGCGTGTCCGAACGCGCCGATCAGCGCGGTGATACCGACGATGACCAGACTCGCGGTGGTGGCTGCACGGGCCGGCTCACCCAGCACGTACACCAGCGCCGGGACGGTCAGGATCGAACCGCCGCCGCCGAGGGCGCCGAGGCTGATACCGATCAGCAGACCCAGCAGTACCGAGCCACCCAGGATCAGCACCGGTCATGGGCCTTAGCCACGGCCGAACAATCGGCTCAGGAACGATCCCTGCCGGCTGCTCGGCGCGGTCGGGTGCCCGGGGCACCGGTCAGCGCGAGGAACGCGGCCCATGACCTGGTCGACGTGCTGACCGCAGCCGGCCCAGGTGGTCTTGCCGCAGATCTTGCAGGTAATGGCACGACACATAGGTGTTTCTCCGAATCAGTCGATGGTGCTGTGGGGTGAGTAGTCAGGAGGTGAGCGGGAGGCCACTACTGGCGGCGTGCTCATCGAAGGTGTCGTCGATCAACACGACGGGCAGGTCGTGGGCAGCCAGGACCGAGGCGGCGATCGACGCGCGGTAACCGCTGGCGCAGTGCACCCATACTTCCCCGCGCGGTACCTGGTCCAGGTGGCCCAGCAGTTCGTGCAGCGGGATGTTGAGAGCGCCATCGATGTGGCTGGTGGCGTGCTCGGCGGCGCGCCGCACGTCCAGGACGGGCACGGCCCGGTGGTGGCGCACCTGCGCCAGATCGGTGAAGTCCGCGCGGGCGAAGGAGCCCAACGGCTCCTTGGCCCAGTCGCGGGGCTCTCCGGTGGCCGCGCCGTTTAAGCGGTCGATGCCGATACGAACCAGCTCGCGTTGGGCCAGCGCGACCTGCTCGGGGCTGTCACCGAGCAGGGTCAACGG
>JALYUK010000475.1 GCA_030853805.1 Actinomycetota bacterium
CTCCCTGATCCACCATCCGCTGACTCGGGGTACGCCGCAGCTTCGGAATCGCGCGCACTGGCGCCAGCATCGCGGCATAAGGCACATAGAGCAGCAGCACCAGGATCGCCAGCGGGATGCGCAGCCAGAACAGCCCCCACAACTGCTCGCTGAGCACCGCGACAACGAGCGCTGCGCAGGCAGCGACCAGGGCAGCCAGCTCAGGCAGGAGAGTGACCGCCTGCGCCCGCTTCGGAGTGCCCCTGGACCGCTGCACGAGCCAGAGTAGGTGCCGCTCCTGGAATCGGTGCCGTACCCACCACACCAGGCCCAGCACGATCGCAAAGGCGGCGATCACTGCGGGGATCTTCACGGGACCAGACCCTAGCCGTCCGGCGCTCCAGCGGCACTTTCGCGCGACGGTCACGTTAGGGCAGGCTGCAGACATGGCCGGCAGCAGTGAAGAGTCCATCGAACCCGTCGACGCACTTCGGCGGATCGCCTTCCTGCTGGAACGGTCGCGCGCCGGGACCTACCGCGTCCAGGCGTTCCGCAACGCAGTCGACACCGTCATCGCGACCCCCCGCGAGGAACTGGACCGACGAGCCGACGCCGGCACACTGCAACAACTGTCCGGCATCGGCAAGGCAACCGAAGCGGTGCTGATCGAGACCTTGGCGGGGAAGCGACCTGAGTACCTGAGCGCCTTGGAGGACAAGAGCGCGGGGCCCCTCGTGGAGGGCGGCGAGGAGTACGCCGCGTTACTGCGTGGTGATTGCCACTGCCACTCCGACTGGAGCGATGGAGGTTCGCCGATCCCCGAGATGGTCGCCACTGCAATGGAACTCGGCCGCGAGTACATCGTCCTGACTGATCATTCGCCACGGCTGAAGATCGCACACGGACTCACTGCCGAGCGCCTCGCGGAGCAACTCAAGGTCATCGACACGATCAACCGACATGTCGACGGGTTCAGGCTGTTGCGTGGCATCGAGGTCGACATCCTCGACGACGGTTCACTGGACCAGAGCGAGGAGATGCTCGCGCGACTCGATGTCCGGGTCGCGTCGGTGCATTCGAAACTGAAGATGAGCAGGGACGCGATGACACGCCGGATGATCGCCGCGGTCACCAACCCCCGCACCAATATTCTCGGCCATTGCACCGGCCGGCTGGTCGAAGGCGGTCGGGGTACGCGCGATCAGTCCGTCTTCGATGCCCGCGCCGTCTTCGAAGCATGCGCAGAGCACGACACCGCAGTGGAGATCAACTCGCGTCCGGAGCGGTGCGACCCACCGGACGAACTCATCGAGCTGGCGATGGAGGTCGGTTGCCTCTTCTCCATCGACAGCGACGCTCACGCCCCAGGGCAGCTTGATTTCCTGGTCTACGGAGCCGCACGCGCTCAACGACTCCAGGTGCCGCCCGAGCGGATCCTCACGACATGGGAGGCCGACCGGCTGCTGGAATGGGCGGCCGGCTGACGTCGGTTTTGGACACCGGCGGAGCAACCTCTATAGTTGCGCAAGTCCTCAACGGGTCCGAGATCGCGACACGCGGTGACGGTCTCGTAGGAGTCGGGTCCCCATCGTCTAGCGGCCTAGGACACCGCCCTTTCACGGCGGCAGCACGGGTTCGAATCCCGTTGGGGATACGCAGTACCAGCAACAAACGTTCAAGAGTCACTTTTCATGGCCTTGCATGCAAGGCCCCGTAGCGCAGTTGGTTAGCGCGCCGCCCTGTCACGGCGGAGGTCGCGGGTTCGAGTCCCGTCGGGGTCGCTTTATCTTTGTACGGAGTTGTACCGGGTTGCGAAAGTAGCCCTTCTCGGCCAGATAGCTCAGTTGGTAGAGCGAGCGACTGAAAATCGCTAGGTCGGCGGTTCGACCCCGTCTCTGGCCACCAGCACTGAAGACCGCCCCCGGTTCGCGCCAGGGGCGGTTTTTCGTTGCGCGCGGGCCCGAGTACGCCGCAACCACCTCGATGTCCGAGGATTGGGGCGTGCGCCGCTACCGAAGTCTGCTCCTACTCCTGCTACCGCTCTTCTGGTGGATCTCAGCCGGCCCCGCCTCTGCGCACGACCAGTTGGTCAGTACGACGCCCTCGGCTGACTCCAACGTGACGGCGCCGAAATCAGTACGCCTGACCTTCTCCGACACGGTGATCGCGACCGGCACCAGGATCGAGATCCGCAACTCGTCCGGCGCGCTCGCTGCAGGGACACCGGCGGTGTCGGCGACGAGCGTTTCGGTTGCCCTCCCGGCCGCGCTACCGGCCGGACAGTACAAGGTGGTGTGGCGCGTCACCTCAGCCGATGGTCACCCTGTCAGCGGCAAGTTCGCCTTCACCGCGATTGCTGCGGCCACTTCGTCCAGCAGTACCTCCGCCGCAGGCAGTTCCAGTGCAACGGGCTCGGCCACGTCCGATACGACGAGCGCCACCGGAGGCTCGGTCGGGAGCGCGAGCGCCACACCCACCCAGCGGGTGCCGACCAATTCGACCAACAACGAGCCCGGTTGGGTCCTCGGCGCTGTCGGCGTAGCCGTGCTGGCCATCGTTGCGGCCGTGGCGATCTCACGAAAACGCCTCACTGACGATGAACCACAGGACGGCCCCGCCGACCGCGAAGAGTGACAAATTGGCGCGATACCGCTCTCTTTCGGGCGACCGACCGCGCCGGGACTCCCAACACGACGGGTGGTCACCAGTGTCGGATCAATCCTGGGGTATCTTGGAACGCACGAGAAACCACACGTAACGACATGAGGGGGTTGCGCCATGGGGCGTGGCCGGGCGAAAGCCAAGCAGACCAAGGTTGCCCGGGAGTTGAAGTACTACTCTCCCGACACCGACCTCAACGCACTGCAGCGCGAGTTGCGCTCGCATGGGACGCCGCCACCGGCGCCACCTGCTGCCGTTGAGCCTGAAGACAGCGACGAGGAAGGCTACGGCGACTACTCGCGGTGGGCTTCCGAGCAGCGCTGACCCTACGTCGTCAACGAGCGAACAGCTCGATGACCGGGCCGCTCAGCGTCCACCGGATCATCACCACTGATTGCGTGCTCCCAACCAATGATCGAGAGCACGCAGTCGTCACTGTGCTGATCCGCGGCGCGGCTCGCCGCCATCCCACTGATTCGTTGTGCCGGAAACGCCCGCTGTACCTGTGCGGCGCGTCGGAACAGTGGGCGCATCCCGTCAACCGCCAATTTGCAGAGCTGACGGCGGGAGACCTACCGGCTCAGTTCCGGTGCGAGCCGAGGAGGACCGCTGAGCCGCCTTGTGAGCCCTTCGCTCCACTGACCACGTCGCCGCGGGACCCTTTGTAGCCGGCGTCGACCTGCACCTCGCCGAGTGCCCACGCGGACAGTCCCATCGCACCAAGTGCTGCAATGGCGGTATCCGCGTGCTCTGGCCGCAGCATCACAGTGAAGCCCACGCCCATGTTGAGGGTGCGCTCCAGATCCGGTTGCGGGACGCGCCCCAGTTCGCCGATCACACTGAAGACGGCTGGCGGGGTCCACGTATCGCGGTTCAGCGTCGCTAGCAGGCCTGCAGGCAGCACCCTGGCCACATTGGCGACCAACCCACCCCCGGTGATGTGCGACAGGCCGTGCACATCGATTCCGTCGGTGCGGATCAAGCGCAGCAGATCGGCCGCGTAGACGCGGGTGGGTGTCAAAACCTCCTCGCCCAGGGTCTGTCCGAATTCCTCGACCTGCCGCTCCCAGGACCAGCCTGCGGCCGCGACCACTCTTCGCACGAGCGAGAACCCGTTGGAGTGCAATCCCGAGGAACCCACAGCGAGTACCACGTCACCGGCCTGGATCCGGTCCGGCGTGAGCAGGTCGGAATGCTCGACCACCCCGGTTGCGGCACCCGCCACGTCGTACTCGTCGGGTTCCAGCAACCCCGGGTGCTCGGCGGTCTCCCCGCCGATCAACGCGACGCCTGCCTGAGCACACGCTGCTGCGATTCCCGACACGATGGCAGCGACCCGTTCCGGCACCACTTTGCCGGTTGCGATGTAGTCGGTCATGAAGAGTGGTTCGGCGCCGCACACGACGATGTCGTCCACGACCATCCCGACCAGGTCGAACCCGATCGTGTCGTGCTTGTCCAGCGCCTGTGCGACAGCGACCTTGGTGCCGACGCCGTCCGTGGAGGTGGCCAGCACGGGGCGGGTCATCCCGACCAGAGCGGACGCGTCGAACAACCCGGCGAAGCCGCCGAGTCCGCCGATCACCTCGGGCCGTTGCGCCCGTTGGACCGAAGCCTTCATCAGTTCCACGGCCCGGTCACCGGCCTCGACGTCAACTCCAGCGCCTGCGTAGGTGATCGGGGCTTCACTCATGGTGTCCTCAGGCATTCGGGTCGGCGGCTAGGCAAGGCACGAGCGCTTCGCGGTCGTCCTGAAGCGATTGGCCGCGGAAGTTCGCGAGACTTCACGGGTGCGACAGAGCGCCGCTACCGCCGCCGGACACCCCGGTGCCGACCCCGTCAGCGTCCCGGAGGCCCACAGGCGAGCGGCGATCAGCCTCGGTGTGCTGAATGGACGCGTCGTGACCGGTGGCCAGGTCGATGGGCAACGTTTCCAGCAGATTTTTACCGATCCGCCCGTCTTCGGGGAGCGGGATCGGGTACTCCCCCGTGAAACACGCGGCGCACAGTGTGTCCGCGGGTTGCCCGGTCGCGCCGATCATGCCTGCTTCGGAGATATAGCCGAGCGAGTCGGCGCCGATCGAGGCGCGGATGGCCTCGGTGTCCAACCCGGTTGCTATCAGCTCGGCGCGGGTGGCGAAGTCGATGCCGTAGAAACACGGCCACCGCACCGGCGGGCTGGAGATACGCACGTGGATCTCCAAGGCGCCGGCTTCGCGCAGCATTCTGATCTGCGCGCGCTGGGTGTTGCCGCGCACTATCGAGTCATCGATCACCACGATGCGTTTCCCACGGATCGCGTGCTCCAGCGGGTTGAGTTTGAGTCGGATACCGAGCTGACGCAGGGTCTGACTGGGTTGGATGAACGTGCGTCCGACGTACGCGTTCTTCACGAAGCCCTGGCCGAACGGGATCCCGGCTTCCTGCGCGTACCCGGTCGCTGCAGGCACCCCGGACTCGGGTACACCGATGACCAGGTCGGCCTCGACGGGGTGCTCGCGCGCCAGTTGGCGCCCCATCGCCACCCGCGCCTCATGCACGACCCGCTTGCTGATCACGGCATCGGGGCGCGCCAGGTAGACGTACTCGAAGACGCAGCCCTTGCGATCGGCCTCGGCAAAGCGGTGCGAGCGCAACCCGTCGCCGTCGATGGCAATCAGTTCGCCGGGCTCGATCTCCCGCACGACGCTTGCCCCGATGGTCTGCAGCGCAGCGGTCTCCGAGGCGATCACCCAGCCGTTCTCGAGGCGGCCGAGGGCCAGCGGCCGCACCCCCTGAGGATCGCGAGCGGCGTACAACGTCGTTTCGTCCATGAAGACGAAGCAGAAGGCACCACGAAGCTTTGGAAGCACCTCCATGGCGACGTCCTCCAGCGAACGCTCCGGATCCTCAGACAACAACGCGGTTACGAGGGCCGTATCGGAGGTGTTTCCGCGCGAAATTTCACCGGTGACCTTACGACCGGCATGCCGCTCTTCAACCATCTCGCGCAGCTCGGCGGTGTTGATCAGGTTTCCGTTGTGCGCCAGCGCGACCGTGCGGTCTTCGCTCCCGCCAAGTGTGGGCTGAGCATTCTCCCAGGTGCTACCACCGGTAGTGGAGTACCGACTGTGCCCGATCGCCAGGTGTCCGCGGAGGGACGCAAGACTGGATTCGTCGAACACCTGGGAAACCAGGCCCATGTCCTTGTAGATCAGAATGCTGTGTCCGTCGCTGGTCGCTATACCGGCGGATTCCTGGCCGCGGTGCTGCAGCGCGTACAGGCCGAAGTAGGTCAGTTTGGCGACTTCCTCGCCGGGCGCCCACACCCCGAACACTCCACATGCATCTTGTGGACCCTTCTCGCCTTGCAAGAGATCGTGCGAAAGCCTGCCGTCGCCGCGCTTCACAGGCCTAAGTCTCCCACGTATGCGGCGACCCGGTTATCGCAGGGAGCGGTACTCGATCAGCGCGACCGCGACCCCGCCGACGACGGCGCCCACGATCGCCCCGATCACCGCCAACAGGGCAATGGCAGTGCTCTGTGTGTAGTTGCCGGTGTTGGCCCGGATACCGATGAACCCGCCGACCAGCAAACCGATCAGAGCGCCGCTGGCGAGGAAGGCAACGATGTTTGGCGCGCGGCGGACCGGGCGCATGCGGTTGGGCGACTGGTCGGACACCCCTCAACCGTAGGCGAGGTTTCGTTAGGGTTGCCACGTCCCACACCACATCCGTAGAAGTGAGTTGCCATGATCTGGGCTGTGCTCGTGCTGGCGATCCTCGTTGTAGCCGAGGGTCTCTACATTCTGTTGCGCGACCCGAAGCGCGGTGGATCGATCGGCATCAATGGCGTTTCCAGCGATCGCAAGGTCAGTAGCGCTGATCCGACGCCTGCAATAGAGTCGAAACCCGATCCCGAGCCGACGCTTGAATCCGAGCCGAGGTCTGAGCCGGAATCGATCAAAGCCGGTGCGGCAACTCCTGCCACGCCTGCGGAAAAGCCCGTCGAGCACCAACCGCAGGCCGAGCAGCAGGCCGTGGCCATGCAGGACGAGGAAGTCGCCAAGGCGCAGCCAGAGTCCGCCCGAGCACCGGATGAGAAGGACGACTCGCCTGCGAACGGTGGCGATGACTGGGATGCACCACCAGCAGCGGTGAATGAGGCGGGATCACCGAAGGCCACTCCGGAACCCGACGAAGGCGAGCCTGCGGGCGCCGCGCCAGTCACTGCTGTGACTGCGGATGCGGCTGGCGCAGCTACGGCTGCTGCTGTCGATGACTGGGACGCACCACCACCAGCCTTGAATGACTCGCCCGACGCCACCACGTCGCCAGCCCCCGCAACCGATAACACCGCACCTGCAAAAACACCCGAGGCATCCATCACAAGCAGTGGCGACGACTGGGACGCACCGCCCCCACCCCTGGACGACACCCCGGCAACAACACCGCCCGAGCCCGCCAAGAACGACACGACACCCGCCAAAACAGCCGCACCGCAGGTCGCCCCTGCCGGCGACGACTGGGCCACCCCACCCCCAGCCTTGAATGACTCACCCGACGCCACCACGTCGCCAGCCCCCGCCACCGGCGAGCAATCCGAGACCACGGTCGAGCAGGACCAGTCCGAACACATACGCGGCGCGGACAACGTCAGCAACACACCCGGCCCCGACGCGAAAAGCGAACCCGCACCAGCAGGCACACCCGCAGCCGACGCGCCCGCCACGGGCGGCGCAGACGACTGGGCCACCCCACCCCCACCCCTGGACGACACGGCACCTGCCAAAGCAGCCGAACCGCCGGCCCCCGAGCCTGCGGCGAAGTCCGCGTCCGTCAGGCAGCCTGTTCCTGCCGTGGAACCGGACATTGCCGAACAACGCGAGGACACCGACGACGATCAGGCGGCTGCGCGCATCGAAGAACGCGACGCCGCATCCGAAGGTGACACCACCGACGACGACGGTCCGCTCGGACCCGGCTCCGCTGAACCGGGTGACGACGGCTCAGGACCGGCGGGATGGGTAAAGGGAGACGACAACGACATGTCGTTCCACTCCTTGGACTCCCCCGGTTTCGACGACGCGGAGGCGAGTGTCTGGTTCAAGGACGAGTCGACCGCTCGTAACGCCGGCTTCCGTCACTGGGACCCCAGCAAGCGCTGACGTCTCAAATTTTGGACATGCTCAGCGGGGCACAGGTGCCCCGCTGAGCATGTCCAAATCACGGACGGTCGGGTAAGAAGCGGGCGGCCACTTCTTCGAGCACGTCGCGTGAGCCGGCATACGGGCCATCGGCGCGCGGCCAGTGAGTAGTGACGTCGGTGAATCCGAGTTTCCCGGCTCGACCGACCGCGTCTTCGAAACGGCCGACGCTCGACAACGCATACCCACCACTGTCCAGGCTCAGGTGCCGTTCGAAGGGACCCGTCCGATCCTGGGCTGCCAGCGCATTCGTCACCCGATCCGAGCTCTCGGCAATCCCGGCCCACCATTGCGCCTCGTCGCCTCGCTTGCCAGTGGTCACCCAGCCGTCACCGTGGGCCGCCGCGAAGCGGATGTTGCGCGGGCCGTTTGCGGCCAGGATGAACGGCGGCCGAGGTCGCTGTACCGGACCGGGCAGTGTCCGCGCGTCGTCAGCCCGGAAATAATCCCCGTCGTAGGACACGTGGTCCTCTCGTAGCAGCGTGTCCAGCCGTCGAACGAACTCCTCGTAGCGATCGACTCGCTGCCGCGTCGGTAGTTTCGGTTGACCGATGACCGCCGCGTCGCGGTCACCGCCGACGCCCAGGCCGGTCATGAACCGACCCCCGGAGATGTCGTCAACTGCCAGGATGTCACGCATGAAGGTCACCGGATCGCGGAAATTCGGCGAGGCCACAAAGGTGCCCAACCGGATCCGCGAGGTAACCATCGCCGCGGCCGTCAGTGTCGGCATCGTCCCGAACCACGGCGAATCCGGCAGCCCTGCCCAGGTCAGATGGTCGTAGGTCCACGCATGGTCGAAACCCAATTCCTCTGCAGCTCGCCACAGCGGCTCGGCGTCAGACCAGCGGTGCTCGGGCAGGATGGTGATTCCGAATCGCATGGCCTCACCCTACGAGCGGGGCACCAGCGGCAGATATGCCGACAGGTCAGCTCGCCCACCCGATGCCGACAATCGGCCGCTCTGCTCGGCCACCGCCCACGAGATGTCCCCGACTGCTAGCGCCAACCATGAATCAGATTCCAGCTCAACGACGTTCGGTGGAGTCCCGCGCCGATGAGTGGTGCCGGAAATGACCTGCACCGCGCCGTAAGGCGGCACCCGCACCTCGACGCTGCGGCCCGGAGCCTGCAGGGACAGCTCCTCCAGCGTGTAGCGCACCGCAGTCGCCCTGGTTGACCTGTCGAGCGCCGAGGGGTCGGCCATCCAGGCCCGCAGGGCGGCAGCGCCTGCGACGGGATCGATTCGTCGGCGCGGCATACCCACATCCCACCACGGCACTCTGCAGACCTCTGCGCCCGAGTTGTGTGACCTGGCGCGCCCTATTGAGCGCGCTAGGTCGTACAGGTTCTGGAAGTGAGTCACCACAGGGTTGGATGAGCGGGTGGCCGAAATCGAATTCGTGACGGATGAGCGCGGCGGGGTGACCGTCATGCGCGACGGGCATCCGCAGTCGCACGTGCAACCGGAGGATCCCCGACTGCTGGTCTTCGAATACATCCAGCACCTCGCGTTGGTCCTGGACACCCTGCCGACCGGACCGTTGGGGGTGACACACATCGGCGGCGCAGGTCTCACCCTGCCCCGGTACATCGAAGCAACCCGCCCGGGGTCGCCGCAAATTGTGCTGGAGCCGGACGTCCAACTGACCGAGCAGGTCCGCCGGGAGATCCCGTTGCCGCGCCGTCACCGCATCCGGGTGCGGCCCATTGAAGGCGCCGCCGGTATCGGTGCGCTGCGCGACGCGAGCGCGGACGTGATCGTGCTCGATGCGTACGCGGATGGCCGAGTGCCCGCCGACCTCACCGGCACCGGGTTCCTCAATGAGTGCGCGCGCGTGTTGGCGCCGACCGGCGTCCTACTCGCCAACTTGGCCGACGAGCCGGGTCTGCACTTCGTACGACGCTTCCTGGCAACCGTGCCCGACGCTCTGTGCGAACGGGCCGTGATAGCGACGAACGAGGTTCTCAAGGGGCGGCGGTTCGGCAATTTCGTGGTCGCTGCGTCAGCTGCCCCACTCGACCACGCCGCGCTGCGTCGAGCGGCGGCGCGCGCCAACTTCCCGACCGGCGTGCGACTGGGCGCCGAGGTGACGGCACTGCTGCGCAGCATCCAGCCGTTCGGTCAGCTCGGTGAACAGTCGCCGCAGCCGCCCGACCCGGGAGCCTGGCGGCTGCGCTGAGCCTAGAGGCTCTGCGCAGCTACCAGGCGCACTCGGTGTTCGTTCAGGCGTCAGCCAGGGGGTAGATCGCCGGCGCTCCAGCCATCTGCTCACCGGCGACTTCAAATGCCTTGGCGATATGGGCTGACTTCATGTGTTCTTCCAGGTCGGCCTGCGAGCGCCATTTTTCGACAGTGATGAAAGTGGTGGGCTTGTCGGCGGCGACTTTGAGGTCGTAGCTGATGCAGCCCTCCTCCGCGCGTGTCGCTGTCACCAGGTCCAGCAGTGCGGCCTTGACCGCGTCCTCGCTGCCGGGCTTGGCTTCGATCACAGCGATGACATCCAGATCGGACACGGGGACACCTTCCATCGGGTGCGAGGCCGGGGTGGCCTCAGCTCACCGAAGTCTGACATCCGGCAATGACCGGCTCCGCCAATTCGGGCATATCGGCACCACACTGCCCGAAATGACCGCGCCGTCGACCCTGGCGCGACAGGACGACGTACGGCAATGTGGTCCGGATGAGCGACGACACACTTCGTGACCTGATTTCCGCTGGCCGGATGGGAGGTCTGGCCACCATCAAGAAAGACGGTCGTCCGCAACTGTCAAACGTTGTCTATGCCTACCATCGCGAGCCTGACGTAATCCGCATTTCGGTCACGGCCGACCGCGCGAAGACCCACAACCTGCAGCGCGATCCGCGTGCCAGCATGCTTGTCAACGCCGATGGCGGCTGGAGGTACGCCGTCGCTGAGGCCGACGCCGAACTCGGACCGGTCTGCGCGGATCCGCATGACGAATCGGTGGAGGCCCTGGTCACGCTCTACCGCGCGTTACAAGGCGAGCATGCGGATTGGGCGGACTACCGCGCAGCGATGATCCGCGAGCGCCGCCAGCCCCTCACCCTGCACATCACGCATGTCTACGGGGCCGCCTGACCACCGGGGTCAGCCGAAAATGGCCGGCAATGTCGCTGTGTACGCAGAACTCAGATCGGCGAGCGACAGGTCGTCGACGCCCTCGATGATCAAGCCGTCGACCTCGTCCGAGGTCACCCCGATCGCTGCCATCTCCACGCCGTGCGTCTCGCAGAGCGAGGCGAGCGCATCGGCCTGCCCGGGCGTTACCGCAACCACTGCCCGAGCAGCCGACTCGGCGAAGAGATCAACGAATACGTCGTCGGACAACGAAATCTGTGCGCCAATCCCGTGCCGCAAAACACTCTCCATCAGCGCGACCGCGAGTCCGCCCTGTGACAGGTCGTGTGCCGAGGCGAACACGCCGCTGCGTGCGCCGTCGATCAGCACGGATGCCAGCGCCCGCTCGGCGTCCAGATCGACCACGGGCGGGACGCCACCGAGATGCCGGTGCGCCACCAGTGACCATTCCGACCCGTCCAGTTCCTCGCGCGTCGCGCCGAGCTGGAAGACATACAGACCGCTCGAGGCCCACGCGGACGGCGTCCGCCGGGCGACGTCGTCGATGACACCGAGGACGGCGAGCACCGGGGTCGGGTGGATCGCGGTTTCGCCGGTCTGGTTGTAGAACGACACGTTGCCACCGGTCACCGGGATCCCGAACGCCTTACAGCCGTCGATGATCCCGTCGACCGCCTGGGAGAACTGCCACATAACACCCGGGTCTTCCGGCGAGCCGAAGTTGAGGCAGTCGGACACCGCAATAGGCAGCGCGCCAGTCGTCGCGACGTTGCGGTAGGACTCCGCGAGCGCGTGCTGCGCCCCGGCATACGGGTCGAGTTGAGCGAACCGGCCGTTGCAGTCCGTTGAGAGCGCGACACCGAGACCGGTGGACTCATCGACCCGCACCACGCCCGCATCGTCCGGCATCGCCAGGGAAGTATTGCCGCGCACGTAGCGGTCGTACTGGTCGGTGATCCACGACTTGTCGCAGATGTTCGGTGAGCCGAGGACCGCGAGCAGGTGCTCGCGGAGTTCACCCGACGTCGAAGGGCGCAGCAGCGACGCGGCGCTGTCGGCCTGCAATGCGTCGAGATACTCCGGTCGGGCGAGCGGACGCTCGTAGACCGGGCCGTCGTGCGCGACCGAACGCGGCGGCACATCGACGATGACCTCGCCACGCCAGGTGATGATCAGGTGGGTGCCGTCGGTGACTTCGCCGAGCACAGTGGCCTCGACGTCCCAGCGATCGGTGATCGCCATGAACTCATCGAGCCGCGCGGGCTCGACGACGGCCATCATCCGCTCCTGAGATTCGGACATCAGGATTTCTTCAGGTCGCAACGTCGCGTCGCGCAGCGGTACCCGGTCCAGCTCGATCGTCATACCGCCGTCACCGGCAGAGGCGAGCTCGCTGGTGGCGCACGACAACCCGGCGCCGCCGAGGTCCTGAATGCCGTCCACGACGCCCGCCGCGTACAGGTCCAGGCAGCACTCGATGAGTACCTTCTCCGCGAACGGGTCGCCGACCTGCACCGAGGGCCGCTTCGTCGGGCCGGCCGAATCGAAGGTCTCCGATGCGAGCACCGAGACTCCGCCGATGCCGTCACCACCGGTTTTCGCGCCGAAGAGAACGACCTTGTTGCCAACTCCCGTGGCTGCCGCCAAATGCAGGTCTTCGTGCCGTAACGCGCCTACGCACAGTGCATTGACCAGTGGATTGCCCTGGTAGCAGGGATCGAAGACGACCTCGCCACCGATATTGGGCAGACCCAGGCAATTGCCGTAGCCGCCGATCCCCGATACGACACCGGGTAACACCCGCAGCGTGTCCGGGTGGTCGATCGCGCCGAATCGCAGCGGATCCATCACCGCAATCGGACGTGCGCCCATCGCCATGATGTCGCGCACGATGCCGCCGATACCGGTTGCAGCGCCCTGGTGCGGCTCGATGTAGGAAGGGTGGTTGTGCGACTCGATCTTGAAGGTCACCGCCCAGCCCTGCCCGATATCGACGACGCCGGCGTTCTCACCGATACCCGCGAGCTGCTTGCCGAGCGGCGTCTCCTGCGGTAGGTCACCGAACCGGCGCAGATGCACCTTGGAGGACTTGTAGGAGCAATGCTCACTCCACATCACCGAGTACATCGCCAGCTCAGCGCTGGTCGGACGACGCCGGAGAATCTCGCGTATCTGCGCGTACTCATCCTCCTTGAGCCCCAGCGCAGCCCACGGTTGTACCGCGTCCGCGTCCTGCCCAGCACGGGCGACAGTGTCGAGCGACTCGGTTGAAGGTGCCTGAATAATGTTGTCGTTCATAGACTTCGGAGATTCCTCACGCGTTGACGAGGGAGTGCAGCACAGAGGTGAAGAAGGCGAGACCATCGTTACTCGGGCCGAAACCGGGCTCGACGCAGTGCTCGGGGTGCGGCATCAGACCGACCACGTTGCCGCGATCGTTGGTAACACCGGCGATGCCCCGGTAGGAACCGTTGGGGTTACCGCCCAGATATCGGAACGCGACGCGTCCCTCACCTTCGAGCTGATCGAGGGTGGCTTCGTCAGCGACATAACTACCCTCGCCGTTCTTGAGTGCGACCAGAATCTTCTGGCCGTGCTCGAACTCACTGGTCCAGGCGGTCTCGGCGTTCTCGACACGCAGCCACTGGTCGGTGCAGACGAATTTACGGTGATCGTTGCGGATCAACGCGCCGGGCAGCAGGTGAGACTCACACAGCACCTGAAAACCGTTGCATATCCCGAGCACCGGCAGTCCACCCTGTGCTGCAGGCACCAGTTTGTCCATCACCGGCGCAAAACGGGCAATGGCGCCGGCCCGCAGGTAGTCGCCGTAGGAGAAACCACCCGGCAGGATGACGGCGTCGACCCCGTGCAGATCGGCGTCAGCGTGCCAGAGCGCGACGGGCTCGGCGCCGCCGAAACGCACCGCACGCCGAGCATCGTGATCGTCCAGCGATCCGGGGAAGGTGACGACGCCGATCTTCACGCGTCGGTCTCCGACTCGTTTGCCGCCAGTGCATGCACGCTCACCACGTCTTCGATGACCGGGTTGGACAACAGCTTGTCGGCAGCTTCGCGGGCCTGCGCGAGCACGGTCTCGGTCACCGGGCCATCGACGGCGAGGACGAACCGCTTGCCCTGCCGTACGTCGGTGAAGCCGTCGAAGCCCAGCCTGGGCAACGCCCCAGCGACGGCCTGCCCCTGCGGGTCGAGGATCTCGGATTTGAGCATGACGTCGACGACGACGTATCCCATCGTTAAGTCTCCTGGTGGCGCGGCGGGTGGTGGCGCGAGACAGCGTCTGGCTCAGGCCTGGCTGAACGGGCTAAATGGTACCGGCGCCCGCTGGATGGAAGGTGCGTCCGGTCAACTGCTGGTAGGCATCGATGTACTTGGCCCGCGTGGCATCGACGACGTCCTGCGGCAGCTCGGGCGGCTCCTGGCCCGACGCGCGGTCCCAACCAGAGGCCGCAGAGGTGAGCCACTCGCGGACGAACTCCTTGTCGTAGGACATTTGCGGATGGCCCGGTTCCCAGGACGCCGCCGGCCAGAACCGTGACGAATCCGGGGTGAGTACCTCGTCAGCCAACACGATCTGACCATCTGCCCGCACCCCGAACTCCACTTTGGTGTCCGCGATCAAAATCCCCTGCGGCGTCGCGATGTCATTGGCACGAGACAAGATCTGCACGGTGAGGTCTCGCAGACGGCCGGCGAGGCCGGAGCCCACCAGCGACACCACCTCGTCGTAGGTCATCGGCTCGTCATGCTCGCCCACCGGGGCCTTGGTACTCGGGGTGAAGATCGGCGTCGGCAACCGGTCCCCATCGACCAGTCCGACCGGCAATTCCTCTCCGCTGACCGTTCCGTCCTGCTGGTATTCCCGCAGCCCGCCCCCCGTGAGGTAGGCGCGAGCAACGCACTCGACGGGCACCATCCCCAATCGCTCCACGAGGACAGCCCGCCCGACGACCTCCGCCGGCACGTCGGTGGACACAATCTGATTCGGCACCAGATCCGCCAACTGTTCGAACCACCACAGCGAGAGCTGGGTGAGCACCGCACCCTTGTCCGGGATCGGCGTACGCAGCACGAAATCGAAGGCTGAAATGCGATCGGAAGCCACCAGCAACAGCTGATCTGCACGCGGCTGACCGCCGCTGTCCAACGGTGCGTACAGATCGCGCACCTTGCCGGAGTACACGTGGGCGAATCCGGGTAGCGACATCGTCATGGGGTCATTCTCGCGGATCGGGAACCCAGTTCGCTCCCCCGGTCGTTGCACAAACTGAATGTCTCTGGTCTGCTGTAGGCAGTCCAACTATCTACTACGGAGGATTTCATCATGGGTATTGGCGACAAGATCTCGAACCTCGCGCAGGACGCCAAGGGCAAGATGCAGGAAGGCGCCGGCAAGGCCACCGGTGACGACGAGCAGGTGGCCAAGGGCAAGGGCAACCAGTCCGGCGCCGACATGAAGCAGGCCGGCGAAAACGTGAAGGACGGCGACCTCAAGGGCGCCGCATCCGACGCGAAGGACGCCTTCGACCACTGAGTCATGTGTCGAAGCCCCCGACCAGCTTTGGTCGGGGGCTTCTTCATGCCCGGACCGAACATTGTGGACAACTGCAGAGCTGGATAACCGCCAGCGCGACCACAGGCGCAGGTGATGCGCGACTCAGACGGGGTGGGATGCGCGCAGTCAGCCCACGCAGCTGAGCGGTCAGCTCACCGCGTTAGCTGAATCTCGTCGCGCTCCGCCGACAGCGCGATGTCCGTGCGGTGCTGGCTGCCCCGCAACACGATCTGGTCCACGGCTGCGTAGGCCCTGGCCCGCGCCGCGGCGAGCGACTCACCCGTCCCCACGACCGAGAGCACCCGGCCGCCCGCCGAAAGGAGCTCTCCGTCACGCAGCGCGGTGCCCGCGTGCAGCACGGTCACCCCATCGGCGTCCTCAATACCGGTGATCGAATCTCCCGTGACCGGTGGTCCCGGGTAATTTTCGGCGGCAATGACCACCGCGACCGCTACCTCGTCGCGCCACACCAGAGGAGGCTGATCGGCCAGTCCACCGGTGGCTGCTGCATAGAGCAGCGCACCCAGTGGGCTGCGTAGTCGCGCCAGGACAACCTGGGTCTCGGGGTCGCCGAACCGGGCATTGAACTCGATGACGCGCGGTCCTGCAGGAGTCAGCGCGAGACCCACATACAGCACGCCCACGAACGGCGTGCCGCGACGACGCATCTCATCGACTGTGGGCTGAGCGACTCGAGCCACGACGTCCTGCACGAGACCGTCCGGGATCCATTCCAGGGGCGAATAAGCCCCCATTCCACCGGTATTACGGCCGTGATCACCGTCGAGTGCCCTCTTGAAGTCCTGCGCCGGCGCAAGCGGCCGCACCACGTCGCCGTCGGTGACGCAGAACAAGGAGACCTCGGGACCGGCAAGGAACTCCTCGATCACGACGTCACTGCCCCCGGCCAGACAGGCGATCGCGTGCTCAACGGCCTGATGCAGATCACCGGTCACCACGACGCCTTTACCGGCGGCCAACCCATCGTCCTTCACGACGTACGGCGCGCCGATCGCATCCAGCGCGTCGCGAACCTGCGCCTCGTTCCGACAGACGTGACACCGGGCCGTCGGCACATCGGCCGCAGCCATGATCTCCTTGGCGAACGCCTTGCTACCTTCCAGTTTCGCGGCGGCCTTCGACGGTCCGAACACCGCGATCCCGGCATCGCGCAGCGCGTCGGCAACCCCCGCCACCAGGGGGATCTCCGGGCCGATCACCACGAGGTCGACACCGTTGGCCTGTGCGAGATCGGTCACCTCTACGGCATCGCGGCTGTCCTTCAGAGCGCAACACCGAGCGATGGCCGCCATGCCGGGGTTGCCCGGTGCCGCCAGCAGTTGAGTAACTTCGGGGTCTCGGGCGAGGCTGAGCGCGAGCGCGTGTTCGCGCGCACCTGAGCCGATAATGAGGACCTTCACGGTCGCCAAGTTTAGGCCGCGGTGCAGGGGAGCGCGCCAGTGCGACCAGTCGCAAGATGGCGGGGTGGTGGTGGGAACCTCCCGAAAGTCAGGGGGGAGGTCTTTCGGGAGGATCCCACCGAGAGGACCGGTGGTCTGCCAAGGGGGGTCGGCGACACTTCCGGTGCTCTCACAACCCGAAGGTTGCAACGCCAACTATGCGACCATTCAGGTGCGTATTCAAGTCGACTCGTGTCGAATATCGTCATTGTCGTAAGTCCGCCAATTCGCCGGTGTCGCGACTCCTGTCGACTGCCTGGAAACCACCCCTGAGGGACCCCATCGATGCCAGCCCCCAACACCGCCGACGACAACGCCTTCGATTTCGAGGGCCCCAGCAGGCCCGGCGCAGCGGCCGCCATCCCTGGCGACAACGACCTCAGCGAAATCTATCTGGCCGCGCTGGCCCACCCCGTCCTGCGCCGCGATGACCTGCTCACGACCGGGTTCAACGAGGCAGACATCAGCGAGTCCATTCCCGTACTCGAAGCCCGGGGGATGATCCGGCGCCTGGATGCCTCCAGCTGGCGAGTGCTACCTCCCGATATCGCCCTGCCCGCCTTTGCGACCCGATTGGAGGACCGGGCCCGCGCGGTGCGATCGACGGTTGCGGCAATGACCCAGGTATTCCAGCAGCACACGGAAAGCTCTCGCGGCCTCGAGTCGTTCGAAGGCATTCGCATCATGACGACGCTCGCAGACGTCCGCGAGGCAATCGTGCGGGTCCTCGGAACGGCTCAGACGCAGGTCATGACCGCCTACGCCGATTCGCCGGTCTCCCGGGAGCTGCTGGCCGCTACGCGGGATATCCACGAGCGCGTCCTGGTCAACAGCTCGGGCGACCCGATCGAAGTCCAGGCCAACTACTCCAGCGTGCTCCTGAATGACCCCGGGTTTCCGGAGTTGATGCAATGGCGGGCAGATGCCGGCGAGGAGCAACGGGTCACTCCTGGTCTGCGAATGACCTGCATGGTCAATGACACCGGAATGTCTCTGGTGCACCTCAAGGACGAGAACGGCGCCCCACACGGCCTGATGATCGCCGACAGGGCCCTCTCGCTCGCCATCCGCGAAGTGTGTCGATGGGCCTGGCATATCGGGATCGACTGGCACCCGGGAGCTGCCGCTACCGACCGCACCGACGGCGAAGCACAGGCCCGGAACATTCTTCGGATGATGGCTGCCGGCGCCTCCGATGCCGCCATCGCCCGCCATCTGAAGATCTCCCAACGCACCGTGGAACGCCGGGTGCGAGCGATCATGGACCGGCTCAACGCCACGACCCGATTTCAGGCGGGCGTACTGGCAGCGCGCAACAATCTGCTCTGACCATGCCTGAACCTGACCGACCTCACCTCGGCGCCTCCGGACCAGGCGCGGCCGCCGACCGATACAGGTAACCACGGCGAACAGTGCATGACTACAGTTATCTGTCCTTGCCCACACCGTCATCACCACCGGCTCTGCACCGTGAGCGTGCAGCATCGCCACCGGCCTCCAAGGGGAGCAAACGCAGCGTGACCAAACGCCCGGCACCACCGATCCCGCCGCATGTCGCCGAGCAGATCGCGCATGAGCAGGCCTACGTCGACCGGGTGTATGCCGAGTTGATCAAAGCGGGTGAGCGCGCGCGCCTCGTGGAGGCTGAAGGGCTGCACCGCGGGTTCAGCGATCGAGGCGGGGCGATCCGCGACGACGAGATCACCAACCTCTTCCAGCGCGACGCGTTGGTATTCAACGCCGGACGACGTCGACAAGCCCTGGAAACCCAGTACGAGGGGCTGGTTTTCGGCCGTCTCGACCTCGCCGAGGACGTGCGTTACATCGGCCGCCTCGGGGTGCGCGACGACGAGTACGAGCCGCTGGTCATCGACTGGAGGGCGCCCGCCGCGGCGCCGTTCTATCGCGCCACTCCGGGCGATCCGCTGGGGGTGGTGCGACGCCGTGTGCTGCGGTGTCGAGACGCCCAGGTGATCGGGATCGAGGACGACCTCATGGTCGCGCAGGCTCCCGACGGGATGGTCGTGGTCGGAGACGGCGCGCTGATGGCAGCGCTGAGCAGGTCGCGCGGCGGCCGGATGCGGGACATCGTTGCGACGATCCAGCAGCATCAGGACGAGGCGATCCGGGCCAGCAGTCGCGGGGTCACCGAGATCACCGGAGGTCCTGGCACCGGCAAGACGGTGGTGGCGTTGCACCGGGCGGCGTACCTGCTGTACTCCAACCGGCGCAAGTTCGAAAACGGCGGCATCCTCGTGGTCGGACCGTCCAGCTCCTACACCGCGTACATCGAACGCGTGCTGCCCTCGCTCGGCGAGGACAGCGTCTCGTTGCGCTCGCTCGGCGATGTTGTCGCGGGTATCACGGCGCACCGGTTGGACACGCCGTCCGCCGCCCGCGTCAAGGGCTCACTGAATATCCGGCAGGTGCTGGCACGGGCGGCCCACGACCTCCCACCGGACGCGCCGATGGAGTTGCGGACGATGGTTGCGGGTTCTCCCGTGCGCATCCAGGCTGCCGAATTGACCCGGTTGCGTCGCAAGGTGCTACGCGGTCATCACCACAACACCGCGCGAAAAGTTGCGCTCGACGCGCTGACCGATGCCGCCTGGGCCCAGGTCCGTAGCGGGGAGAAAGCCGAGTTCGTCGTGGAGTTCCACGAACACCGCGTGGTCGAGTCCTTCCTGGCGCAATGGTGGGCGCCGCTGGACGCCCGAGCGGTGTTGAGCTGGTTGGCGATCCCCGAGCGGCTC
This sequence comes from Actinomycetota bacterium, assembly GCA_030853805.1. Taxonomy (GTDB): domain Bacteria; phylum Actinomycetota; class Actinomycetes; order Actinomycetales; family Dermatophilaceae; genus Allobranchiibius. The sequence continues at coordinate 19,720 of JALYUK010000475.1, forward strand.
GTCGCCTACACCGAGGGCGTGCTGTCAGAGGCCGACCACGCTGCGCTGGCTGCATCGATGGCTTACGCCGCATCGGATGGCACCTGGTCGGTAGCCGACGTCGCCCTGATCGACGACATCGCCGCCCGATTGGGTCCGATCCCCGAAGCCCCGAAGGAAGAACGCGGCTTCTACGAGATCGAGGAGCTGGAGGACGTGCAGCGATACGGCGTCACCGAGGTCGGCTCGGGAGGTCGAGGTGTCGCGTCGGACAACAGGTCGCAGCGATCCATCCCCGACCCGGCACAGCGCCTTTTGGCAGGTCACCTCGGGGAAGTCGAGGAATACGCGCACATCCTGATCGACGAGGCACAGGACCTCTCACCGATGCAGTGGCGAATGATCGGGCGGCGTGGTCACCGCGCCTCCTGGACCGTCGTCGGTGACGCCGCGCAGAGCTCCTGGCCGGTGCAGGAGGAAGCCGCGCGGGCCCGCGACGAGGCGTTCGGGCAGGCTCCCCGCCAGCGATTCCACATGGGCACCAACTATCGCAACGCCCGCGAGATCTTCGACTACGCCGCAGCCGTCGTACGTGCCCAGGTGCCGGACGCCGACATTCCTGAAGCAGTGCGTGAGACGGGCATCGATCCGCAGGTCCTGCATGTTGCGGCCGCCGACATCGGTGTCGCGGCACATGACGCGGCGATGGGCCTGCTCGATGAGGTCGACGGTCTGGTTGCAGTCATCGCACCGGAGCGCCATCGCGAACGGGTGACCGCCGCGCTGCGGCCTCATCCGCGCATCGTCCTCGTGGACCCGATGTCCACCAAGGGCCTGGAGTACGACGCCACAGTCGTGGTCGACCCCGATGAGATCACCGCCGAATCTCCTGGCGGCGTTCGTGTGCTCTACGTCGCCCTGACCCGGGCAGCACACCGGATGACCGTCATCGGTCTGAGCGAAACGGAGCCCTCATGAGTGACGACAGCTCAGCCACCGAGCTCCACGCGTCCACCGAAGTGGGTGACGTCGCCAAGGACAGCGTGCTGACGTCCTACCGGGAGTCGATCGACAACATCGACGCAGCCCTGATCCACCTCCTCGCGGAGCGTTTCAAGATCACCCAGGCCGTTGGCGTCTACAAGGCGCAGCACGATCTGCCACCCGCCGACCCTGCACGCGAAGATCGCCAGGTAGCCAGGTTGCGCGGCTTGGCGGTCGCTTCGCACCTGGATCCGGAGTTCAGCGAGAAGTTCCTGCGCTTCGTGATCGACGAGGTCATTCACCACCACGAGCGATTGCGCGAGGAATGACGTCACTCGTCCGCGGCGGGTACGTTCTCACGCTGTCCTGCGCGGACGTGCCGGGCATCGTCGCAGCCGTGGCTGCCCACCTGGCCTCACTGGGCTGCAATATCACCGACAGTCAACAGTTCGGCGATCCCGATCCGGGAACCTTCTTCATGCGGGTGGCATTCACCGCGCCCGACACCCTCGACCCGGCCACGTTGGACGACGGATTCGCGCCCGTCGCCGAGCCGTTTGCGATGACCTGGCGACTGTCGGACAGCCGCCGACGCATCCGCACCGTGCTGATGGTCAGTCGCTTCGGGCACTGCCTGAACGACCTCCTCTTCCGGTGCAGTATCGGCGCCCTGCCGATCGATATCGCCGCCGTCGTGTCCAACCACACGGAATTCGAGCGGTTGGCCGGCAACTACGATGTGCCGTTCGTACACATTCCGGTCTCCACCGCCAGCAAGGACGTCGCCGAACTACAGCTGCGCGCGATCCTCGCGGACCGCGATATCGATCTGGTTGTGCTCGCCCGCTACATGCAGGTGCTCTCGGACGGTCTTTGTACCGACTATGACGGGCGGATCATCAACATCCACCACTCGATGCTGCCCAGTTTCAAGGGCGCCCGGCCCTACCACCAGGCATACGACCGCGGCGTGAAATTCGTCGGAGCGACCGCGCACTACGTCACTGCAGCTCTGGACGAAGGGCCGATCATCGAGCAGGAGATCGCCCGCATCGACCACTCGATGAGCGCCGACGATGTCGTCGCGCTCGGTCGCGATATGGAGAGCGTGGCCTTGGCTCGCGCAGTGCGCTGGCACGCCGAGAACCGGGTGTT
>JALYUK010000015.1 GCA_030853805.1 Actinomycetota bacterium
CGCAACCGTTGAACCAGAAACTGGCCGCAGCAACACCGATGTACGGCGCGTTTACGTCCAAACCGGACTACACCCCGTTCACCGCAGTACCTAACAAGGTCCCACTGACCGAAGGAGTCGCCACACCGCCGGCCTGCGGGGTGGACACCCTGGGCACAACAGGTGCAGCAGCGAAAAAAATCAACGCGGCCGCAGCCCAGCAAACGGTTGTACCCCCTGCGCAGAAGACCATCGCAGCGCAATGGATGGCATGGAGCACCCACCAACGATTCACCGGCAACTCCGCCATCCCGGACTACGCGAACCCCGAGCAGATGAACCGGTTCACCTGGTACCGCACCCACCGATGGAGCACGCCCTACCCCGGCGACCCAAAGGTCTACGCACCCTCCCAGGTTCCGGGCGCCTACCTGCCTAGCTCCGACACCCAGTAACACCGCACCATCGGCCGATCCCATCCGGTGGGGTCGACCGATGACGGTAAGGGGGCGTTCGACCACCCCGAGGGGAGGGTCGCTGAGACACCAGTCTCGGCGACCCTTCCCTCCTTCCTTATTACCAGGTGAGGAGCACCTGCAAAGCTGCGGCACGTGATGACCACGACGCTGGTGGAGGAGATGGCTGCTGCTCGCCTTCAGTGGACGTCCACCCAGATCATGTCGTGGTATCCGCGCCAGGACCTGCTGACGCAATGGCGCACTTCGCTCAAAACGCAAGCGGACTGGGTAGGCAATGAGGCGTTCGGGTCCCAGGTGCGAGACGACGTCGCCACCGGGGGTATGCACGATCCGTTGGCGTGGGCCAACAGGCGGTTAGAGCTACCGGACCGGGGGTGGGTCATCACCGGGATCCGCTACCGGGGCCGCAACATCACCCGACCCTTCATCGACGTAATCGCCACCACCGCGCCACCGACGCTGGATGGTCTGGCGCTGATCGCGCAGACGATCGTGCCCGCCTACGCGCCGTTTCGGCCATTGTGCTTCCGCGTGCAAGTCGCCGACGCGGCAGACCTCCTGCAACAAACACGAAGCGACCACCGGTTCGGCGTGGGCTGCGCGGTAGACATGCACGTGATCGCCGGGACTCTCACCGACATGAAAATGCAGGCACTGCCACGGTCCTACCGCGATGTGCACCTGAACCCAGCAGATCCCGCAATGCTGGCCCAACGGGCAAACACCATCTACCGCCAGCTTGCCCAGCAGAACCCCGAGACAACCTTGTGGGCAACCCCAGAAAACGTTGACTCCCTCGGGGCGTGCGCTGAGGAAGGCATGCTCTTCGAGGTAACCGTTGACGGCGCCCCGGCTGGTGTCGTGGCCGCAGCCCGTCATGACGCCCACGGGATGCGCGGATTCTCAGTCGACGAACTATGCCTGGACCAAACCCACCGAGGCAACGGCCTTGCCCAAGCCGTGCTGCGACACCTCCTCGAGCGGCTGCCCCACGCAACAGGAGACGTGCTGTGGGGAACTATCCATCCCGCCAACGCCCCATCACTGCGCAACGCGCTCTCGATGGGACGACGCCAGGTCGCCACCGATGTATGGATCACACCCTCAGACCTGCCGGGCATGCCAACAAACCTCCAGGCCAAATACACCCTGAACCCTCAAGATCATCAGCCAGGCAACAGTCCGTGATCGACCGTTCCCATTTGAGTCGTCCGGAGGGGCATCCTGGGCCAGGGGCCGTCATACGAAGCAAGTAAACCCTGTGCCGTAACCCATGGGATAGGAGGCGTCTCGTAGGCCACTCCCCCGCGCACGCAAAACAGCCGGGATTCCGCGACGTAGCGATTCTTGTAACTACGTCTCGCAACCTGGCGGGTAGATCCGGCGAATTCAAGTTACGAGACACTCCGGGGTCTGCTGAAATCTGGGCAGCATCCAGAACCTGAATGATTCGTTTCTACCACGGGTGAGCCACACCCGCGTGTCAGCCGGTGTCCAGCACATCGGCACCCGAACAACGCCAGCCAACGACCTGACTAATACGTCACGATTTGGGTATCAGTTCCCGCGCCAGGACGTGCCCGGGGCGCCGTTACGGGATGCTCATCATCATGCGATCTTTGGCAGTCCGCTACGCCATGCTCGCTGCAGTAGTTGTGAGCCTGGCTGGCTGCGGAACCCAAGCAGCGCCCACGCACCCGGGTACCTCGACCCGGCCCACAACATCGATAACCAGCCCTTCGACATCCCCCACATCAACCACGAGAACGTCCATACCCCCGACGTCCTCACCAAAACCGCACGCTGCCGCTGCGGCGTTGCTCGCGCAAGCACCCATCCCGCCAGGAGCAGCATCCGTTGCCCATCTTCCCGGGACGGTCTTCGCGCAGCCCGCGATGCGCGCAGCGTGCACGCCACAGCAGGACGCCACCGCCTATTACACGACCACGATGACCGGCCCCGCCGCCGAGCACTACCTGATGAAACACCCAGGACCCCACCTGAAGGAAAACGGATACGGGGACTCCACACACGCCGGGACAATTACTTCGTGGACCGTGACCATGGAACCCCGCGGTCAAATTGATGACGTCAGGCGTACGGTCGCCCACCAATCAGTGACCTACGCCATCGCACCATTGACCCACGGCACTGGCATCCGCGTCGACGCCGAAACTATCCCGGCCACCGCGAGCTGCATGGAAGCCGGCGGCGGCGCGGCCGCCGGACCCGCTCACTGACACTGGAGTGAGCGTCACTCGAACGGTCGTGCTCGTTACATCGGCGCGGACACGAGTTCCGTACAAATCTGACCTGCGGAGACACCTGTTCGCTCAGGGTGTCTCGCGAACGATCATTACCGCGACAAGTGATCTGTCCTGTCGCGCTGCTCGAGTGAGTAGGGCCTCTGAACGCCATAGAGCCAGGCGGGGCCATGCCCCGACAACCAGAGAACCAACGGATCTAGCTCACATCAAACCGCTGGGCTGCTGCTAGTGACACCGACCGTTTGCTCTGTGCCCCGCGAAGATGATCCTGGTTGGTTGGAATTTCGCGTGGCAGCCTGGGCCGTGGTCCTGGGAGACTGCAGGACAGTGATTTGGTGGGGCCCATAGGGGTCTACGACATCTCTGCAGGGTCACGCCAGTGATCCATGGGGATAGCTCGAACCGCGCGACCTGACTCGTCCAACAGGCGGCCCATCCTTTTGACGGTACGCAGCACGACTAGTCGGTTCTTGACAGTGACCCCTGGGATATCGGCCGCGATCGACTGTTCGAATTCGTGTAATTGGTCTACGCGCCGCAACCAGGCCGCGATGATTAAGGATGGTGAACCTGCCAGCGTCGCCGACATGCGGACTTGGCGGTGGCGGGCGGTCGCTCGCGCGGCCTCGGCCAGGGCATGGGTGGGCACCTCCAGCGACAGCAGGACGGACACCGGCCACCCTGAGGATCCGGCCGCCACCTCGGTGCGCAGAATGGTCGCACCTGTTGTGATCAGACGGGCTAGATATCGACGGGCCGTGATCTCGTTGATGCCCGCACGCGACGCCAGCTCTGCGCATGAGGCCCGCCCGTCGAGGCCTAGCCCGACCAGGAGAGAACGATGGACCGCAGTGTCGGGGACGGCGCCCCTGGGGATGTTTCGCGTGGCCGCGTGACTGTGATTCAGCGGGGCCCCGCTGCGTACGGGTTGTGCGTCCAACCGCCAGTCCGAACCGTCCCGGTAGAGCTGGGTCGAGATGTTTGTCCTGGTCTCCACGACACCGGGGATGAGATCGACCCGCTGCAGCAGGTATCGCGACAACGCGGCGAGATCGGTGACCGCCACGGTCATGAAGATGTCGGTGGCGCCGGTGGTGATTTCGACGGTGAGCGCGTGCGGATCTTCGGCCAAGGTGTGCGCGACCTGTAGAACGGACCCGGGTGCACAGCGGATCTCGCAGAATGCCACGCACCGTGCCGACCACGAAGTTCGGCCGGGTGTGGCAGTTACCCAGGCCACTCCGGTCTGTTCCAACTGACGCCAGTGTCGAGCCAGGGTCGCGGGTGCGGCGCCGGTCTGGCGGGCGAGCTGCACCCACGAGGCGCGCGGTGCCATCTGTAGAGCCGTGATCAAGATCAGGTCCGCTTCGGTCAAGATGTCGGATTGAGTCATTAGTAAGGCTCCTTGGTCGGATCATGACTATCTGGGAGTACTTACGTCATCCGGTGACAGGTTATTGCTTGTCCGGCACGGCAGGATCATTGACGGGGAATCACATGGGACTTGACGATGTACTCCGAGACGACGCCCAGGCCTTGCAGGCCGACATGGTTGATCTGCGATACAAGTTGCACCGCCACCCCGAGATCGGCCTCGACCTGCCGGTCACGCAACAGGCAGTGCTGCAGGCCTTGGACGGCCTCGGGTTGGAGATCAGCACCGGTGAAGGGCTCTCCTCGGTCACTGCCGTACTGCGCGGTACTGCTGGAGACCGCCCGCAGAACGCCCCGGCGGTGCTGTTACGCGGCGATATGGATGCCCTGCCGATTCAGGAGCAGACCGGGTTGGACTTCGCCAGCGAGGTGGACGGTGCGATGCACGCCTGCGGCCACGACTTGCATACCGCGATGCTCGTTGGGGCCGCGCGCCTGCTGCACGCGCATCGCGACGTACTGCCCGGGGACGTTGTCTTCATGTTCCAGCCGGGCGAGGAAGGGTGGGACGGCGCCGGTCAGATGATCACGGAGGGCGTGCTGGACGCGGCAGGCACCCGGGTTTCCTCCGCGTACGGGATGCATGTCTTCGCCAATCAGGTGCCG
>JALYUK010000023.1 GCA_030853805.1 Actinomycetota bacterium
CGTGCTCCGCCTCACCAACGTGTCGTGCGTCGTACAGCACCAACGGGTGCAGGTTGCCGTCCCCGGCGTGGAAGACGTTGGCCACCCGTAGCCCGGCGTCGTCGGCCATCTGGGCGATCTGGGTCAGTACCGGGCCGAGTTTGCTGCGCGGGATGACGCCATCCTGGACGAAGTAGTCCGGGCTGATGCGGCCCATTGCTGCGAAGGCCGACTTACGGCCCTGCCAGATCAGGGCACGCTCAGCTGTGCTCGTGGGTATCCGGATGCCGGTGGCTCCGTTGGATTCGCACAGCCTCCGTGCCGTGTCGAAGTCGGCTTCGCACTCGGTGTCGAAACCGTCCAGTTCGACGATCAGCGCGGCGGCGGCGTCGCGGGAGAATCCGGCACCGGTGGCCTGCTCGCAGGCTTCGATGGCCAGCTTGTCCAACATCTCCACCGCCGCAGGGATGACCCCGGCAGCGACGAGTCCGCTCACGGCCTGGCCGGCGTCCTCGACCGAATCAAAATCAGCAACGAGGGTGCGCACGGACTCCGGTCGTCGCAGCAACCGGACGGTGACTTCGGTGACGATGCCGAGGGTTCCCTCGGAACCAACGACGACTCCGAGTAGGTCCGGGCCGATCGAGTCGGTGGTGTCGCCGCCGAGGTGCATGATGCTGCCGTCGGGGGTGACCAGGGTGACCCCCAGGACGTGGTTGGAGGTGAATCCGTACTTCAGGCAATGCGCGCCACCACTGTTCTCGGCGACGTTCCCGCCCACCGTGCAGACGATCTGGCTGGAGGGGTCCGGCGCGAAGTAGAGACCGTAGGGAGAGGCGAGCACTGAGATACCGGAGTTGGTGACACCCGGCTGGACGGTCATCCGCTCGTTGTCCGGGTCGATACCGATGACATCACGCATCCGTGACAGCCCGATCACGATGCCGTCGGCCACCGGCAGAGCCCCACCGGACAGGCCCGTTCCGGCACCCCGCGCCACGAACGGCACACCGTGCGCGGCGCACAACCGCACGGCCGCAGAGACCTCTTCGGTGGACTGAGGCAGGACGACCAGCGCAGGGGTCATGCGGTAACCGGTCAGGCCGTCGCATTCATAGGTACGCAGCTGAGCAGGCTCGCTGATGACACCAGATTCCCCGACCGCAGCGACGAACTGGCGATGAAGCTGGGTGGTGATGGTCTTTGGTCGCGCGACCGGAGTATCGACGCTCATCGAGCAACTCCTCGGATGTTTCCACTAGGCGGGAACATTTTCCCGCCAGGCGAAACATTAGGTCGTGATGTAGGTCACGTCAATGGCCAGAAGTCCCATTTCGGACACGGTTGTACGAGCTGTAGAACTACCGGATCAGCGCTGGAGTTGAGCCTGGTGAAGAGCGCGCATGCACTACCGGCGCAGTGCGGCAATCAGGCCGGCCTGTCGTGGCGCAGTTCGTTGCCCAGCTCTGCGGCGACGAGTTGAAGGGCTGGAACGATCTGCGCGACGCGCTCTCTCGTCAGCCGCCCTGACGGTCCGGACACCGAGATGGCGACGTTGCCCGGCGCGTCCTGTAGCGCGACCGCGACACAACGCACACCCAGTTCGTGCTCGTCCTCATCCACCCCGTAGCCCAGTTGCCGAATCCGGTCCAGCTCCTGGATCAACCCTGCCGTGGTTGTGATGGTGTGCTCAGTGCTGGCCGGCATGCCGGTGCGTTGCACGAGTCGGCGTACGTCGTCGTCGTCGAGCCGCGCCAACAGCACCTTGCCGACACCGGTGGAATGAGCAGAGACACGCCGACCCACTTCGGTGAACATACGAACCGCGTACGGGGACGGCGCCTGCGCAACGTAGACCACGGCATCTCCCTCGAGACTGGCGAGATTGGCGGTCTCACCGATCTCGGCCACCAGGTCCTGCAACCTCGGTTGCGCCCAGACACTGTGGGCCCGTCGGGCAACGTCTCCCATTCGGATCAGTCGGGAGCCAAGTGCGTAACGATGGGAGGGCTCCTGGCGAATGTATCCCTCGTCCACCAGAGTTTGCAGCAGTCGGTGGATAGTGGCCAGCGGAATCCGGGTCGTGGCGGCCAGCTGCGAAATGGTCGCGAATCCGCCGGAATCAGCCAGGCTTTCCAGAATGATGAAAGCGCGACTGACGGACTGGACTCCACCCGTCTCACTGCTGCGCGCCACGCAGTTGCCCCTTCTCTTCACCATGGACACTGCTGCCGCCCGGTCAGAATCCCCTGAACGACCACGACCTATGCTCGAAACGACCGGCTCGCCGCTGGTTAGCCACTCATTAGCCAGGATGATTGCGCTTGGCGCGAATCGTAGCGGACCAGAATGCGAGGTCAATGGTGTGCGGTGCGCGGGGTTGGCATTGCCGACCAGCAATCCTCTGTTGTTCGCTGTCCCCGACCACGAAGGCATCGCGACGTCCGCAATGCCGCACCCACGGACGTACGTAGTGCCGGAAAGTCTGCGCAGAGGGGCGGTGCTAACAACGTGAAGCAGGCTGCCGACGGAGACGTTATGCGTGTATTGGGTACAGCATCGACACCGAGCGGTGGGCGCGTCCTCAGCGCGGGTTGCGAGTTCCTGGCACTCGACGACGTGATCCGGCTGGATGCCCGATACACAGCGGTGGCGTGCTCCAGGGTGATCTCGACCATCGCCAAATCCCTACTCGAGAGCGGAGGATTCAGACCTCAACGACACCCTCGATTGTAAAGAGCCACTAGAGGTGGTCGCATCGCGCGACCACTGGTGGCCCGCTGGGGTGGGCCAGTGCTCGCTGATGCAGGAACCAGGATGCTCAGGATCGAGAGTCCGAAGAATTCGCCGCAATGCGACCCGCTACTCCCCTGACCCCGCGCCAGGCATCGCGCAGAAAGTTTATGGCCAGCAGCCGGCCTCGCTCAGTCGGGCCTCATTATCAGTCAATTCCTTCTTGGACCACACGGCATAACACCTCACACACAAAACGGGTGTCGCAACGACCAATTGAGCTCACCATCGGATTACCGACGGTCGAGGTCAGATCGGCGACCTTCAACCATCGCCGCCGACGTGGATCGGTGTCAGCATGACGATGTGGTCCTGGCGATCGTCATGAGCGCCGTTGCAGCGGTGTTCTGATCCTCAGGGACCCTACTGGCGCTGACGGCGCGGTGCGGACGACGCTTCGGTAGCCGAGGGGCGCGTCTGCCGATGACCACGAGGCCGTTGTGGTGTTCCAACGACCGATAGCACTCGCCCTCCACTACCGGTGATGGTGTGTGCTCCACGGGTGTCGTCCGTTCTATCTGGCTTTGAGAGTCGCAGTGAGCGCGGCAGCGGCCTCCGAGGCCGCGGCGTGGCCGACGCCGAGGTAGGCGGCTTCTTCGAGGTGGTGAGGATTTACCCCGGAAATGGCGTCGTTGATGAGTAGGACCCGGAAGTCGCGTTCGCTGGCTCCGTAGAGGGTGGCGCGGGGGCAGTTGGGGTAGTTGCATCCGGTCAGGACGACGGTGGTGACGCCTTCGGTGCGAAGGTGGTGCTCGAGGGGGGTGCGGTGGAAGGCGTTCCATCGGGGTTTCCACATGACCCATTCCCGCTCGCCGAGTTGCTGGGGGTGCCCGGCGAGCAGGGCGGCGGGATCCAGAGGGGTGTCGTTCTCCAGCAGTGTCGGTGCGATTTGAGAGCCGGTGGAGTGGGGTCGCACGATCGGTGCGCCGGACGCAATCGCAGTGCGGCGGGCAAGATCGACGTCGTCACCGTCGTAGAGGCGGACTACGTGGATGATGGGCCGCTTCGCGATGCGGTATGCCGCGAGGAGTTGGCCGATCGCGGGCAGCACGTCGGTAGTGCCGGGGATCGGACTGGCTCCACCGTCGCAGAAGTCGACCTGGGTGTCGATGACGATCAACGCGGATCGGTCGAGCTGGGGGGTCGTGTGCGGGTCATGCCCGGTAGTAGATGTAGGCATTGTCGCGGCCTCCTTGGTCGTCGGCGGTCACCGTTCGATGATTACACGTTGTTCGCCGATCCTGCTTTTCGGGGACTGAGTCACGGGTTTACAGCTATCAGAGCGGGGTCAACATGTAGGGGGGGCCGTCGGTGAGGACGTTATGGCGGGTATTCCAGTAATGCACCACGAACGCTGAATCTGCTTGCAGGAGCGGCTTCTTCGCGTGGCTGGTGGGCAGCTGGTCACGTGTTTTGAGCGCGTTCAGTCTGCGGACCCCGGAATAGCTGTATACCGATCACGGGGACCCGAGGCGCCGGCCCGGTCAAGAACCGGGAGGCGACCGCATCAAGGTGACCAATGAGGCGACCTTCAACCCCGCGTTCGCGCCCGTATCGGTCGGCACTGTCAGGTGGCGCCCGGCCAACTGGTGCAGCCCAGCAGATCGGGCCAGTGCAAGGACCGGGACCAGCTCGGCGCCCGATGCGACATGCCCTTCGTGATGTGGTGAAATCCGGACCCTGCGGACGTCCGATTTTCTTAGCACGCAAGGGCATTCTCACTTCACGACGTGCTCGCACCGCTCAGCTCACCGGTGGATCGAGGTTGAGCTCCCCTCCCCCGTGAGAGTTCGAATCGCCTGTGAGTGCCTGCCGGCTAGCCCAAAGCCCGCCACGACAGGCACTCGCGGGCGGCTCAGCCCATCGGTCGTTCAATAGGCGGACGGCTCATTCTGGTGAGCGTCAGAACCCATTCACATGGCCAATCGGGCTGCTGACATTCAGATGCCGTCACGGCTGGTTGCCTTGGCTTGCCGACTTCGCGACTGCGTTCCCGGCCAGACACCCCACGGCTGCTGCGTACTCGAAGTCCTCAGACAACGATCCGCAGCGGCTCTTCGATGACTCGGACCATGTCCCGCAGAAACTGTGCCCCGGTCGCTCCATCGATGACGCGATGGTCGACGGTCAGGGTCAGCCGCATGGTCGTTGTCACCGTCACCTGCCCGTCCCTCACGACAGGGGTCTCGACAGACGAACCAACCGCGAGGATCGCCGCCTCTGGCGGATTGATGACCGCGGTGAACTCACTGATCCCGAACATGCCGAGGTTGCTGATGGTGAAGGTGCCACCCGAGAATTCATCGGGGGTGAGTCGGCCAGCACGAGCACGGCCTGCGAGCTCGCGAGCTTCAACCCCGATCTCGCGGGCAGTCTTGCGGTCGGCGTCGCGAACGACCGGGACTATCAGACCATCGTCGATGGCCACGGCGATCCCGATGTTGACGTGCCCACGGCGCACGATGTGATCCCCGCCCCACGCGGCGTTCACCTCCGGATGCGCCCGCAGGACCACGGCGCACGCCCGGATGAGCAGGTCGGTAATGGTGATCTTGACGCCGTCTGCGGCAAGTTGCGTGTTGACCTCGGCGCGGAAACGCAGCAACGGGGTGACGTCGACGACGACGGTGAGGTGGAAGTGCGGTGCGGCCGCACTCTGTGTGAGGCGCTCGGCGGTGATCCGTCGGATCGCGGTCAGGGGGATCTTTTCGTCGTCCTTTCCCGCTGGCAGGACCGCCGCTGCGGGGGTCTGCTGAGCAGCCGGGGCTGGCTTATCCACCGGGGCTGGAGGATGCTTTGGGGCCGGTAACGTCGGCTGGGCCACGGCGCTTGTGGTGTCCAGGTCCGCGAGGTCGGCCCGAATGATCCGCCCGCCGGGCCCGGAGCCGTGGACCGTGGACAGGTCGATCCCCTGCTCGCGGGCAAGGGAACGCACCAGCGGCGTCGCCCGCACCCGGACGTCGCTGGGCGCGACCTGGGTCGAGGAGTCGGGCCCGTGCCCAGCGACATCCGGCGCTGCGGCGTCGAACTTCTCCGGTGGCTCAGCTGCAGCGGACCCGACCGAGTCGCCTGGTTCGCCAATCGTCGCGATCACCTCACCGATGGGCACGGTGGCGCCCTCCTGGACGACGATCTTGGTGAGGATCCCGTCCTCGTAGGCCTCCAGTTCCATCGTCGCCTTGTCGGTTTCGATCTCGGCGAGGACATCACCCCGGTGGACCTCGTCGCCTTCGTTTTTGAGCCAGCTGGAAAGGATCCCCTCGGTCATCGTGTCGGAGAGGCGGGGCATGATGACGTCTGGCATGGCTGGCTTCCTAGCGGGTGAACCGGGTGGCGTCGAGGACCTCGTTGATCACTTTGGTCAGGTCCTTGGCATCGGGCAGGGCTGCGTTTTCCAGTGGTTTGGCGTAGGGCAGCGGGATCTCTGCTGCGGCTACCCGACGCACGGGGGCATCGAGGTAGTCGAAGGCTCCCTCTTGGATCGTGGCCGCGAGTTCGGCTCCGATGCCGTAGCTGAGCCAGTCGTCTTCGAGCACGACGGCGCGACTGGTCTTGCGCACTGATGCGCACACCGTTTCCCGGTCGAGTGGTCGCAAGCTGCGCAGATCGATGACCTCGACTGAGACGCCCTGCTCCTGGAACTGGCGGGCCACTTGGAGCGCGATGAGGGTGGCGCGCGAGTAACTGATGACGGTGATGTCGGTGCCGATCTTGGCTACGGCGGCTTTGCCGATCTCGCCGACCTGCTCACCGTCCGGCACCTCGCCCTTGGTGTTGTACAGCGCGAGATTCTCCAGGAACAGGACCGGGTCGTCGTCCCGAATCGATGCAGTGAGCAGCGCCTTGGCATCGGCGGGGCTCGACGGAGCCACGACCTTGAGACCAGGGATATGGGCGTACCAGACCTCCAGGTTCTGCGAGTGCGTAGCGCCCAGCTGCTGACCGCCGCCACCGGGGGTTCGGATGACCATCGGCACCGACACCTGACCACCGAACATCGCGTGCATCTTGGCGGCATGGTTGACGATCTGGTCGATCGCGAGCAACGTGAAGTTGATCGTCATGACCTCGACCACCGGTCGCATGCCGAGCATGGCCATGCCGATCCCGACGCCGATGAATCCCTCCTCGGCGATCGGGGTGTCCCTCACTCGCGTCGGACCAAATTCCGTGAGGAGACCGGCGGTGATCTTGTACGAGCCCTCGAAAATGCCGATCTCCTCACCGAGCAGAACCACCGAGTCATCGCGGACCAACTCGGCACGCAAGGTGGAGCGCAGTGCCTCGCGATACGTCATCTCGCTCATGACCGCTCCCCTTCGTCCGACGCGTCACTCGGGACGCAGATCACCGGGTCGCCGGGTAGCTGGTGCGGGGTGCCCGCCACCGGCGTGGCGTAGGCGTGAACGAACAGGTCGGCCACCTCGGGATCGGGGCTCACATCGGCGAACGCGACTGCCGCGGCGACCCGCTCCTCCGCGTCGGCTTCGATCGCAGTCGCAGCGTCGTCATCGAGGACCCCGGACCCGATGAGCTGAGCCCGCAAGGCCGGCACCGGGTCCAGTTCGCGCGCCTGCTGGGTGTCCTCCTTCGACCGGTACTTCGCGGGATCAACGACAGAGTGACCGCGAAGCCGGTAGCTCATCGCCTCGACCAGGCTCGGCTGGCGCTGCGTCCGGGCCTGGTCCAGCGCCGCAGCGGCCGCCTCGCGCACGGCCACGACGTCGTCACCATCTACCCGCACCCCTGGCATCCGGTAGGAGCAACCACGCTTGTAGAGCTCGGGTTCGGCCGCGGCCTTCTCCACAGGGGTGCCCATGCCGAGCCGGTTGTTGATGATGACGTAGACGATCGGCAGGCGCCACAGTGCCGCCAGGTTCAGGGACTCGTGGAACGCGCCGATATTCGTGGTGCCATCGCCCATCAGGCACATCACGGCCTCCGCATCCGGACCGGGCTCGCCCCGGTACGTCAGCGCCAGCGCGGCACCGGTCGCGGGCGGAATCTGCCCGCCGACGATTCCGTAACCACCCAGCATCCGAGCCTTCTGGTCGAACAAGTGCATCGACCCACCGCGTCCGCCCGAGACGCCGGTCACCTTGCCGAACAGCTCGGCCATGACCCGTCCCGGCTCCAGGCCCCGCGACAGGGCATATCCATGGTCGCGATATGTGGTGAAAAGGTAGTCGCTGCGGCGCAGCGCCGCCATCAGCCCAACTACCGTCGCTTCCTCGCCAAGATTGAGGTGGCAGTAGCCGCCGATCTTGGCTCGTTGATACATCTCACTCGCCCGCAATTCAAACGAGCGGATCAGGACCATCCGGCGGTAGTAGTCCTTCAGCGTCTCCGCAGCGACGTCGCCCCCCGCCTCCTGAATGCCCGTCGCGGGGCTACCGGTGCTACCAGCCATGGCCTCTCTCCTGTCCGTACTCCGACGTGGCCTCGCTGCGCGTTGCGAGCTGCTGGTTCAAAAGCCGGGAGACTGCTCCTCCAGGGTGAAGCGGTCGCCTCCCGCATGGCAGCGCGGGCAGGCCTGCGGTGAGTGGTCTGCGCGGACTGCCTCGCCGCAGACCTGACACACCCACTCGGTAGCGAGCAGGGCCACGACGTCACCGCGGCTGACGACCCCCACCAGCTCACCGTGGACGACGACAGGCACCCGGCGGATGCGCCGATCCACGAGCAGGTGCCGCACATCAGCGATAGGTGTACCAGTACTGACGCTGATGACGTTCGTCGTCATCACATCGGCGGCGACGGACCCGATCTTGGCCAGCAGGTCGAATTCACTGACCAGCCCGAGCAGTACCCCGGCAGCATCAACGACCGGAACCCCGCTGATTCCTTTGGATCGCATCAGATTCGCGACATGTCCAACCGTGTCGTCCGGCGACACGGTATATACCGGGGCCGACATGATCTCGCCGGCTGTCGCGGCAGCCGGCTCTGCGGTGTAGGACTGTGATTGGCCCATGACCGTTCAGACTATTCCGTTCTCACCTCCGGTGTCGTAAGAACGACCTGAAGCGCTGCGGGTGCGGCCGCAGCCGCGCGTCGTTCGTAACAGATGGGCGGTCTCAGACATCCCTTGCACCGGACATCTCGCCGGCCCACCTCCCCTCCCGCAGGAAAGTAGTCGAACGACATAGTGCCGGCCGTGACACGCTGTACGAACGGCTGCCGCGCGGCCGGGTGGTCGCGCATCGCCAACAACGTCGGGAAGGCCACCATGCCGGAGTTCATGAGTACGTCACACGTTGATTTGTCAGTGTCCGATGTGGAAGCCAGTGCCACCTGGTATTGCCAGGTCCTGGGACTGCACCGAGTCACCCGTGCAGAGTTCGAAGACCGCATCATGGTCGTCCTTCGACACGAGAACAGCGGCCTGATCATCGGTTTGAATCAACACGCGCGACCTACCGCTGACCAATTCGATGAGCGCCGCCCAGGGCTGGATCACATCGGGTTCACTGTCGCGCAACGAGTCGATCTGGATGCGTGGCAGGCTCACTTCGCTGACCGTGGGGTGCAGCACTCCCCCGTGACGGATGCACCCTCAGGATCTGGAACCGCGCTGGTGTTCCGGGACCCGGACAATATCCAACTGGAGATGTGGTGGTCCGGATCGCAGTGATGCTCGCGCTGTAGCGGCCGGCCCGGTCACGATGGACCGGCGGTGCCACGCGCCGGGACTGCTTCGAACGATGACCGCGGGGATCAATATCTCCTGACACACCTACCACCACCGACCCCTGCGTGGGCTCGGTTCACCATCATCCTGTGCTGGCGGAGAAATGCCCTGCGACTCGATCAACGGCGCCGCCTACCGGTGTCGATTGGCCCCTCCTGGTGACCATGTCTCATCTTCGGCCTGCTGTTCTGTACGCACGTTGGCGATGGGCGTAGGTTGACGGGTAGTTGCTTCGCAGCCAGCCTGAAACTCGCGGCCTGCCTTATCGCCGTCGCGAGGAGTTTTCGCTCATGGTCAGGCATCACCGGCGGGACGTCCTGCACGCGCGTCCTGGCGCTGCAGCAAGAATCCAGCGCACAGTGAGCCAAGCTGAGCTACGCCGTGGGCACTCCCGTGTTCCTGCTGATCGGCGGCAAGACCGGCCGAGATGGACTACGTCGGACGACCCGCAATCGACCCGATGCCTGATCAAGCCGACGCGACGAACAAGCATCAAATAGGGCAGCGAATACTCAGAGTATTACCTAATTCACGGAGACGATATTCGATGGCGCAGAGCGATCAATCATGCGAACCGGTAGAATCGCGCGCTTCTCCTGCCATCAATCGATCAATACTGTGTCGCACCACGGGAAAAACAATGCCCACTTCAGGCTTGCGCCCTCGATGATCGGCTTCGAGCCACGAATGGGCGGGACGTACTACTGGTGATCCACAGTGCTTTTACCGAATAAGCTGCTCAGCCCCAATGTAAGGAAGTCGTTATGCACGCGAACAGTTTCGATGCACGGAGCCAACTGACGGTAGGCGACATGTCCTACACCATCTATCGACTCGATCGAATAGCTGGTTCGGAACGACTGCCTTACAGCCTCAAGGTTTTGCTGGAGAATTTGCTACGCAACGAGGACGGTGTCCTGGTCACCGCTGATCAGGTACGCGCGCTCGCAGCGTGGGACCCAGCGGCAGAACACGGCAGCGAAGTCCAGTTCACACCGGCGCGCGTACTGCTGCAGGACTTCACGGGTGTGCCGTGTGCGGTTGACCTCGTGGCGATGCGCGATGCGATGACGTCGTTCGGCGGGGACCCGCAGAAAATCAATCCACTGGTGCCGGTTGAGCTGGTCATCGACCATTCCGTGATCGCCGACGTGTTCGGGCGATCGGACGCCTTCGGGCGCAACGCGGCCCTGGAGTTCGAACGCAACCAGGAGCGCTACCAGTTGCTTCGGTGGTCCCAGCAGTCATTCGATGATTTCCTGGTAGTACCTCCGGACACCGGAATCTGCCACCAGGTCAACCTGGAATACCTGGCCCGCGTGGTCTTCACCCGAGAGTCCGAAGGCAGCACGATGGCTTATCCGGACACGCTCGTGGGCACCGACTCGCACACGCCGATGGTCAATGGTCTGGGAGTCCTCGGTTGGGGCGTGGGCGGCATCGAGGCGGAGGCCGCAATGCTCGGTCAACCGATGAGCATGCTGATCCCGCCGGTGCTCGGGTTCAAGCTGACCGGCGAACTTCCTGAGGGTGCTACGGCCACCGACCTGGTGCTTACGGTTGCGCAGGTGCTGCGCCAGACCGGGGTGGTCGGAAAGTTCGTGGAGTTCTACGGGCCGGGCGTGGCCAACGTTCCACTGGCCAACCGAGCCACGTTGGGCAATATGAGCCCTGAGTACGGCTCGACGTGTGCGATCTTCCCGATCGACCAGGTCACCCTGGACTACCTGCGCCTCACCGGACGCACCTCACAGCAGATCGCGCTCGTACAGGCCTACGCGAAAGAACAGGGACTCTGGCATGACCCTGCGCGCGAGGCAACCTACTCCCAGAGCGTGGAACTGGATCTGAGCACTGTTGAGCCGTCGATCGCGGGGCCAGCCCGGCCACAGGATCGCATCGCGCTGAAATCGGTACCCCGGCAGGTGGAGTGCCTGTTAGCGGACCTGCCAGGCTCACCGACAAGGCCAGGGCCTACCGGTCTGGACGAAGCATCCGCGGAGTCGTTCCCAGCAAGCGATCCGGTCTCGATCAGCGCGGACCACACGATCGACCTCCCGAGCCCGGCGTGCTCCACCGATGCTGGGCAGCAATGGCCCTCCCGGCCAACACCGGTCACTTTCGAGGACGGTAGCCAGGCCACGATCGACAACGGTTCAGTAGTGATCGCGGCGATCACCTCGTGCACCAACACATCGAATCCGTCGGTGATGATCGCTGCGGGCCTGGTTGCCAAGAAGGCCGTCGAGCGAGGACTGCGACGCAAACCGTGGGTGAAGACCTCGCTGGCGCCCGGGTCGCGAGTCGTCACCGACTACTACAACAAGTCAGGTCTGACCCCCTACCTCGAAGAGCTCGGTTTCAACCTGGTGGGCTACGGGTGCACGACGTGCATCGGCAACTCCGGGCCGCTCATCCCACAGGTCAGCGCCGCCGTCAACGAGAACGACCTCAATGTCAGTTCGGTCCTGTCCGGCAACCGAAACTTCGAGGGCCGAATCCACGCCGAGGTGAAGATGAATTTCCTCATGTCGCCGCCACTGGTTGTCGCGTATGCCCTTGCGGGCAGCATGCATGTCAATCTCACCACTGATCCGCTCGGGCAGGACCCGGACGGCACGCCGGTCTATCTGCGTGACATCTGGCCGACCACCGGTGAGGTATCCGAGGTGGTCGATGCGTTCGTACAGGCAGAGATGTTCACCAAGGGTTACAGCGACGTCTTCGCCGGCGATGAGAATTGGAACAGTCTTGATGTTCCCTCAGGCGACAGGTTCGCCTGGCAGGGCACCTCGACCTACGTTCGCTCACCGCCATTCTTCGATGGCATGCCCGCAGAGCCCGCACCCCTTGAAGACATCGTCGACGCTCGTGTCCTGGTGCTGCTGGGCGACTCGGTGACCACCGACCACATCTCGCCGGCCGGCGCCATCAAGAAGGACTCGCCGGCGGGCCGCTATCTGATGGAGCAGGGTGTTGCTCCCGCTGATTTCAATTCCTATGGTTCCCGGCGTGGAAATCACGAAGTCATGATCCGCGGAACCTTCGCCAATATCCGGCTGCGCAACCAACTCGTCCCCGGAGTAGAAGGCGGCTTCACGCGTCATCCTGCCGATGGGCAGCAGACAACGATCTTTGACGCTGCGATGTCGTACGCGGCTGACCGCGTGCCGCTGATCGTGATCGCCGGCGCGGACTACGGCTCGGGTTCTTCGCGCGACTGGGCGGCCAAGGGCACGCTACTACTTGGAGTCAAAGCCGTACTCGCGACGTCGTTCGAGCGGATTCACCGTTCCAACCTGATCGGCATGGGCGTTTTGCCGCTGCAGTTCGAGGCCGGCGAGTCGGCGCAAAGCCTCGGCCTGACCGGACGGGAGTTTTATTCGATAACCGGGATGGCAGACGCCCAAGGTGTTCCCGACAAGGTCACGGTTCGCCTCCTAGACGGTGCGCAGGTGCGGGAGTTTTCCGCCATCGTGCGCATCGACACGCCAGCGGAGGCTGCATATTTCCAACATGGAGGAATTCTGCAATACGTACTTCGTAATCTCCTCGACGGCGAAAGGTGAAGGCCAGCTAATTCTCGCGCCCTTACCGAGCCCTTCACGTGTAGAGCGAGCAGGGTTTATCTACGGCTGCCCTTTATGTATTGGGACATTCTGCTCGTGCATTGTGTGGTGACCTCGGGTACAGGACTGCGCCAACACTTAAAAATAAAGAAATTCCGGCTCGACCACGTCACTCCTGCTAGTGCGGCGCGTTTGAAGTCGTTTGACGGTTGGCTTTCTTGAGGATCTGCTCGGCGGCCTTGGTCCATACGAAGGGGCGGCAGCGCTCGTTCCACCCATCGAGGAAGATCCGGATCTTGGCGTTGAGGTCTTTCACGGATCCGAAGGATCCGCGGTGGATCGCTTGTCGTTCGATGATCCCGAACCAGACCTCGACCAGGTTCAGCCATGATCCGGACGTCGGGGGTGGGGGCACCTCCCGCATGCGGGGGAAAGTGCACGACGATCCGGGGGTTGGCTTCGAGCCAGCCTCGGACTCCGGCCGTTTTGTGGGTGGCGTAGTTGTCCATCACCAGGTGCAACTCCTGGTCGGGGTAAGCCCGGGCGACCTGCTTCAAGAACGCGAGGAACTCCTGGTGGCGGTGACGCGGTTTGCACGCCCCGGTTACGGTATCGATACCCACAAAGACACCAACGTTGTTGCGGTCATCGACAGTATTGGTCGATTGATCACCACTGCCGCGTTTGCGACGACCAGCAGAGGGTGCGAGCAGCTGCATGAATGGCTCGTGACCAACGGCCCGGTCAGTATTGTCGGGATCGAAGGCACCGGGTCCTACGGGGCCGGAATCGCAGCGCTGTTGACGGGCCGGGGCCTGGCCGTGGTGGAGGTCAATCGCCCTGACCGTGCGCTGCGTCGCCGGCACGGCAAGACCGACACCATCGACGCCGAAGCAGCAGCCCGCTCAGCGTTGAACGGGAACGCTCAGGGACTGCCCAAGAGTCGCGACGGGATCGTGGAATCTATCCGTCTTCACCGTCTGATGCTGACGACGCTCCGCAAGAACCGCACCGCCTCGATTAACACCCTGCGGGCGGTGCTAATCACCGCCCCTGCTGCGATCCGTGACGAGCTGGAGGCGTTATCACCGGCTGCGCTGTTCACTCGGTGTGCCCGGTTGCGGGTCGATGCCGGCCCGTCGGGCGATCCAGCGGTCGCGGTGAAACAAACACTGCGGACCCTGGCCCGCCACATCCAAGGACTAGACATCGAG
>JALYUK010000024.1 GCA_030853805.1 Actinomycetota bacterium
GCGACGGCTTGCCCGTCAGTGCCGAGTTCGTCGAGGGCTTCTTGGGTGGCTGTTGCCCGACTGATCCAGGTATGGCGTGGGATTGCGGGGGCCAGCACGGGTAGACCCGACTCGTCGATCTCTTCGACCCAGTGGCGGCTTTGGATGGTGGCGGCGCTTTCGTGGTGGTTGATCAGCACGCCGACGAGCGTGAGATTGGGGTTGTAGTGCTCGCGCACCGTGATGATGGTGCGGTTCAGTTTCTCGATGCCGTTGATGGCGAACAGTTCCGGGTTCGTGATGATCAGTACGCCGTCAGAGGCGACAAGCGCGTTGATCGTCAGCTGGTCCAGTGAAGGGCGGGTGTCGATAAGCACCAGGTCGTACCGCTCCCCCAGTGCGTGAATCTGCCCGCGGAGCCGGGCCTCACGGCCTGGACCGGCGATCACCAGCTCGTCGCGCACTGCCTCCAGGGTGTCGCCGCTGGTAGGTGCCAGGTCCACGCCCTCCCAAATGGTCGGCACGATGACATCAGTAAGTGTTTGCGGTGATCGTTGCGACAGGGCGTCTGCGACGCCGGCGACGTCTTCGGGCATGTCCTGCACGCCCAGTGCGGAGGTCAGGTTGCCCTGCGGGTCCGCGTCGATCACCAGGACTCGCCGTCCGCCTTGGCTGGCCGCTCGCGCAAGGTTGCGCACGGTGGTTGTTTTACCTACGCCGCCCTTTTGGTTGCAGGCGCTGATGACGTTCATGAATGCTTCCTCGTGGTCGAGCCGGCCGCTCTGCGCAGCTGGCGCAGGGCTTCGGCAATGTGAATGTTCTGCTCGGTTCCACTCAACTGCTCCCACCGTGTGCCGCACGCGTGGCGGGCCCATTGACCAGCAAGGCCGATGTCGGTGCGGTCGCTCAGAGTGACACCCGGCTCGACTTCGAGCTCAAGGCGTCCTGCGACGGCAGTCACACTTCGGGGTCAGCGGTGAGGTTATCGGCGAGAGAGATGTTGTTGCTCATGGTTTCTCCTGATATTTGGTTTATTTGTGTTGGTATGTTTAATAGTAGTGGCACGTGAGCGTCAGATCAAGAGATGCAACCGCCAGACATGTAATCCCCACCCCCGCATCCGGTCGGTTGCAGTAGTCAGTGCGGCCATATCGACCAGTAGCTCATCGCTGGCCCGGGTCATGCTTTCGGGTAGGGGCCACAACCATTCCGTCACGCGCGGCATACCGCGGCGCACGTGCTCCTCGCGGTTCGCGCTGTGCGCGTCATCGCTGCGACGAACAGGTAGCTGCATGTATTCCTCGGGGGTGAGCAGCCGCTTCATGACTCCTGCTGCCACAAGCCGAGATCCGCACCGTGATCGGCCTCGTCCTGGCGAATGACGCACGGCTCGCAGAGCCAGCCGTACGGGGCGTAGTCGAACAAGTAAGAGGTACACGTCCAGCACTGGTCACACCTGCCCACATTTCTCGCGTCCGCCGAAGAATCCCCGCCTGCCTTCCTACGCCGGGCACGGCCCTCAAAGGGAGTACCACCGACCAACGAGAAAGCACAGGACGCATCTCGGCATACACAGCCAGTCGCACTCTTCCAAGGAAACATCGCTTTTTGCCCCGGCCCTTGTTCAGCCTTTCGCGCTTCGGTGCTCATGGTGTTCTCCTTGGTACGGTGGTCTATGTTGGTATGTTTATTCTATCGCAGTTCATTCCCGGTCTCTAGTATTTACGTATGTTTGTTCTATTTGTCTCAGTACGTGGTCATCGAGTTTTGTCGCCTCGCGTGCCGCGTGTCCTGCGGGGTCGCGGTGTACTAGGCCGCTGTTCGTCGCCCGGGTGTCACCCTCGAGAATTTCGCGCGGGACTACCTCGGTGAGCAGGCTCGGGCCCACCCCCTCCTCTTGGCCCGCGCGAAGCGCGTACTTCGTACGTTCGCGATCAGCGATGCGCTGCCCTCTTGAACGTGCCGTGCCTACGGGAGCCAACGCCGGCCGGTGCGACGGCGTAGGGGAAGGAGCTTGCCGCGCGCGGTGGACCGGGCGAAGCACGGACTACCGCGCCAGGCGGCGAACCCCCGCAGCCGGCGCACCGACCGGCCCGACCAACACGCCACAAGCCGCAGGCCGTGACCGCTCCGCGGGCCGCGCGGCGGCTCCCGCACCCTCACCCGGTGCGGGAGCCAGACCGGGCGATTAGGCGCTGACGAGTTTCCAGGCGCGGGTCTTGATCGCTGACGCTTCCGGATTGGTCACCGCACGCAGTGCGCGGGCGGTGGCCTTGTCGCCTCCGCGTACGGGGGCGACGTGGTCCACGTATTCGGTAATGGCCTGGTACCCGGCCCAGCGGGTGCCCCGGATGGCGTCCTGGGTCGGTGCGTCGTGCCACAAGTAGGACAGGTGGGCGGTCCGCTTGGTGGTGCTGGTCTTGGTCCTCTCGGTCGCGTTTGGGTCCGGGGTGCCATAAACACCGCCCACCAGGTCCCAGAATTGGCCATCAGTCATGGCCTGCTCGATCAGGGCGTCTGCTTCGGCCTGGAATGCCTCCGCGTAGCGGAACGTCAGGCCCAGGGCGTCGCGGGCGGCTTGGACGTGGTCGCGGGCGTTGGCGGTGTGCCGGATGCTCACGCACGCGGTCGCATTGCGCAGCGCGGCCGCCTGGGTGTTCGCGCACACGACACGGGTCGGTGTCAGCAACAGGCGGAACGCGCTCGATCCGTCATGTGAGTTCAGGGCGGCAATGTTCAGGCGGACCTTATCGGCTCCGCCGACCTGGATCGCCTCGGGCATCGCCAACGTGATGAACGTCTGACGGCCACCGCGCAACGATCCTGCGGTCTCGAAGATCGCCCCGGACTCATCCACCAATGTGTTCAGGAATTGGGCGTGGTCCTCGTTCTGCAGGATGGTGTACCCCGACCCCACAACGCCGAGCGGTTCGGGCTTG
>JALYUK010000079.1 GCA_030853805.1 Actinomycetota bacterium
GTATGAAAACGTCCGGATAGCAACGCAGCTCGCGCCGGCATGGACCAGCGACTGGATCACTGAAGAGGGCCGGGGCAAACTGCTCGAGGCGGGCATCGCACCCCCGGACCCCGCGCGGCACACCAACGGTCCGGTGCCGCTGACGCTGGGTCTACCGACCAGCGCGCCCTGCCCCCGCTGCGGTTCCACGCGCACCACCCAGACAGCAGCATTCAGCGCGACAGCGTGCCGATCCCTGCACCGGTGCCTGGACTGCGCCGAACCCTTCGAGGCGGTCAAATCACTGTGAAGTCATCACTATGAAGACGCAGTTCCACACTCTGCGGGTGGCCAGCATCGAGCGGCTCACCGACGACGCAGCAGCCCTGACGTTCGCGGTGCCGACCGACCTGGAGCAGGAGTTCCAGTTCTCCCCCGGCCAGAGTCTCACCATTCGTCGGGGTGCGGAACGACGGTCGTATTCGATCTGCGCCGCCGCGGGAGAAGCCCCGCGTATCGGTGTCCGCGAGGTCGCCGGTGGTGCCGTCAGTAGCTGGCTCGTACACGACGTCCGTCCGGGCGACGAACTGGACGTGCTGGCGCCGAGCGGCAGATTTGTGCCCGACCTGGCCACCCCGGCGCACCACGTGCTGATCGCCGCGGGCTCCGGGATCACGCCGATGATCTCGATTGCCCGCTCCGTCCTGGAAGCCGATGAAAGCTCCACTGTGACGCTGCTGTACGGCAACCGTCGTGTCGACTCGGTGATGTTCGCGGACGAGCTCGCCGATTGCAAAGACGCTCACCACACCCGTATGCAGCTGGTCCACGTGCTCTCGCGCGAGCCACAGGAGGTGCAGCTCTTCGGCGGCCGGATCGACGCGGAAAGACTGACCGCTGTCCTGACCGGCACGGTCGATGTCGCTGCCGTCGACCATTGGTGGCTCTGCGGCCCCCTGGGGATGGTGCACGCAGCGCAGGATGTCCTGCGCCAGCGCGGCGTGCCACGCGAACGCGTTCACCGGGAGCTCTTCTGGGTCGGCGACGAACCACCCGAGCAGGCCCGCCACGAAGAGGCCGCTCAGGTCGACGGTGCTGCTGCGACCATCGTGCTCGACGGCCGCAGCACGCTGGTCACCGTCCCACCGGACACCGCCGTCCTCGACGCGGCGCAGCAGGTCCGCCCCGACCTGCCTTTTGCCTGCAAAGGCGGCGTATGCGGCACCTGCCGCGCCCGGGTCACAGACGGGGCGGCGACGATGCGGCGCAACTACGCCCTGGAGCCCGAGGAGGTGGCCGCGGGATACATCCTGACCTGCCAGGCCATCCCCACCACCGACACGCTGACCGTCGATTACGACAGTTGAGGAGCGTTGGATGGACCCTGCGGACAAGAACACGGCCGACAAGAACACGCAGGACCCCGACTCACTGGATCCGATAGAACGCGCGAGCGTCGATGAGCTGCGCGCCCTGCAGCTGACCCGGTTGCAGTGGTCGGTGCGGCATGCGTACACCAACGTCCCGCACTATCGCGCGGCGTTCGAGTCGGTCGACGCGCATCCCCAGGACATCCGTGCCGCGAACGATCTTGCGGCGCTTCCGTTCACCACCAAGGCCGATCTACGCGACAACTACCCGTTCGGCATGTTTGCGGTCCCGCGCGAGCAGGTCGCGCGGGTGCATGCGTCGTCCGGCACGACCGGCCGACCCACCGTCGTCGGGTACACCGCCCGCGACATCACGACCTGGGCCTCGCTGATGGCGCGCTCGATCCGGGCCGGCGGCGGTCGCGCCGGCGACCTCATCCATGTCGCCTACGGCTACGGGCTCTTCACCGGCGGGTTGGGCGCGCACTACGGCGTCGAAGCCCTCGGCGCGACGGTCGTCCCTGTGTCCGGGGGTATGACGAGTCGGCAGGTTACCCTGATCCGCGACTTCGAGCCGGACGTGATCATGGTGACGCCCAGTTACATGCTGGTCATCGCCGACGAGATGGAGCGTCAGGGCCTCGACCCTCGCGAATCGTCGCTGCGCGTGGGGATATTCGGTGCCGAGCCGTGGACCCAGCGACTACGCCAGGAGCTGGAGGACCGTCTCGATATCCACGCCGTCGACATCTACGGACTCTCGGAGCTGATGGGGCCGGGCGTTGCGATGGAATGCGTGGAGACCAAGGACGGGCTGCACCTGTGGGAAGACCACTTCTATCCCGAGATCGTCGATCCGGTCACCGGGGAGCTGCTGCCGGACGGCGAGGTGGGCGAGTTGGTCCTGACCTCTCTGACGAACGAAGCCATGCCGATCATCCGCTACCGCACCCGCGACCTGACCCGGCTGTTGCCCGGCACTGCCCGACCGATGCGCCGCATCGAGAAGATCACCGGACGCTCCGATGACCTGATGATCGTGCGCGGTGTCAACATCTTTCCGACCCAGATCGAGGAGCTGGTGCTCGCCATTCCGACGCTGACGCCGCATTTCCAGTGCGTACTCACCCGACCCGGTCGGATGGATGAACTCGTCGTACGCGTCGAACATGCACCGGGATCGGCGGCGGACCGGGCTACCAGCGCGGGCGAGGACCTGAGCCGACAGATCAAGGACCGCACCGGCGTCACCGTGCAGGTGCAGGTGCTCCCCCCCGATTCGATCGAGCGGTCGGTGGGCAAGATGCGCCGAATCGTGGACCAACGCACCCTCTGACCCACCGTCAGTACCGAGCCCGCCCGGGCGAACCGAAACCAAAGTAGACGATCTGATCAGCGTGCGCCCCGTTGCTCGGGTTGGGTTCGATCACCGCGTGCCGCTTCTGCTGCCCTCCGTGGCGCCATCCCAGGTACATCCACGCTCGCTGCCGCGATGAGCACGTCGCGATTCCAGCGAAACGCGCTACCGTGGCGCCGTCATTTGCTGCACCACACCACCCGCATGGGAGCTTTCATGGCGTTCGTCCCCACCCGCGAAGACAAGTTCAGCTTCGGTCTGTGGACGGTGGGATGGCAGGCGCGCGACCTGTTCGGCGAGGCCACCCGGCCGGTGCTCGCCGGTGTCGAGGCGGTGCACAAGCTCGCCGCGTTGGGTGCCTACGGAATCACCTTCCACGACGACGATCTGATCCCGCCGGGCAGCTCGCCGGCCGAGCGGGACACCATCATCACCGAGTTCAAACAAGCACTGGCCGACACGGGCATGGTCGTGCCGATGGCAACAACGAACTTGTTCGGTGACCCCGTTTTCAAGGACGGCGGCTTCACCAGCAACGATCGCTCCGTGCGCAGGTACGCCCTGCGCAAGGTCATGCACAACATGGATCTGGCCGCCGAGCTCGGTGCCGAGACCTACGTTTTCTGGGGTGGCCGCGAGGGCTCCGAAGTGGATTTCGCAAAGGACGTCCGCGCGGCGCTGGACCGCTACCGCGAAGCCATCGACCTGCTCGCCCAGTACTCGATCGACAAGGGTTACGGGATGCGTTTCGCCATCGAGCCCAAGCCCAACGAGCCTCGGGGAGACATTCTGCTACCCACGATCGGGCATGCGCTGGCGTTCATCACCCAGCTGGAACACGCCGACATGGTCGGTATCAACCCCGAAACCGGCCATGAGCAGATGGCCAGCCTAAATTACACACATGGCATCGCCCAGGCGCTGTGGCAGGGCAAGCTGTTCCATATCGATCTCAACGGCCAAAAAGGGCCCCGCTACGACCAGGACATGGTGTTCGGTTACGGCGACCTGCTGCAGGCGTTCTCCACGGTCGACCTGCTCGAAAACGGCGCCCCTGGTGGTGGCCCGACGTACACCGCGGACCGGCACTTCGACTACAAGCCGCTGCGGACCGAAAACATGGACGGCGTGTGGGAATCCGCGCTGGCCAATATGGAGCTGTACCTCGCCCTGAAGGAACGCTCCCAGCAGTTCCGGGCCGACCCACGGGTGCAGGAAGCCCTTGCCACAGCCGAGGTCGCGGAACTGTCCCAACCGACCCTGAACACCGAGGAGACATGGGAGATGTTGCTAAGCGACGACACGGCCGCCCAGAACTTCGACCGCGATGCCGCTGCCACCAAGGGATACGGCTTCGCGCGTATTCAACGCCTGGCCATCGAACACCTGCTCGGCATTCATCCGGGCTGAGGTCTGAGGCAACGGACGGACGGCCGCTGACAGCCACTGCGGGACGGGCGGTCAGCGGCGGCGGGCGACCGAACGTTGCGTCGCGTCGTCGACTTCGCCGACGAGTTCTTCCAGCACGTCCTCCAGGAACACCAGGCCGAGCACAGTGCCGACATCGTCCACCACCCGCGCCACGTGGCTGCCGCTGCGCTGCATGGTCAGCAGGACGTCTTCGACGTCGTCGGCCCGCCCCACGGTTGCCAACTTGCGGATCCGCTTGGGCGGCACCGGCTCGTCATAGGCCTCGTCGCGCGCATACAGCACATCCTTCAGGTGCAGATAGCCCGCGATCACACCGCCCAGATCCCGCACCGGGTAGCGCGAGAAACCCGTGGTGGCCACCAGCCGTTCCAGTTGGGCGGGCGTGATGCCGACGGACACCGTCTCCAGCTCGGCCAGCGGTACAGCGACGTCCGCCGCGCACCGGTCACTGAACTCCAACGCCCCCTGCACACGCTGCTGCTGGCGCTCCTGCAGCAGACCGCCGCGGTGCGACTCCTGCACGATCAGCTCGACCTCTTCGGCGGAGAAGGTCGAGGTCATCTCACTCTTGGGCTCCACTCCGAGCCGTCGCACGATCCACTTGGAGATTGCTTCGACGAGCCAGATCACCGGCCCCAGGACCCGGGTCACCGCCAGCAGGGCCGGCGCGAGCGCGAGCGCCGCCCGGTCGGGACCGGCGATGGCGAGGTTCTTGGGCACCATCTCCCCCAGCACCACATGCAGGTAGGCAACGATCAGCAACGCGATCACCAGTGCGACCACATCGGAGGCGGCACTGGGGATACCCACGGATTCCAGCGGACCCGCGATCAGATGGTGGATGGCGTCCTCGGCGACGGCTCCCAGCAGCACCGAGCAGATCGTTATCCCCAACTGCGCGCAGGCGAGCAACGAGGACACCTGTTCCAGTGCCTGCAGGCTGGCGCGCGCACGCTTGGACCCCGCTGCCGCCATCGGCTCCAGCTGCGAGCGCCGTGCGGCCATGACAGAGAACTCGGCGCCCACGAAGAAGGCGTTGCCGAGCAGGAACAGCACAGAGAGCCAAAGATTCATGATTGGCCACCCTCGTCCTCATCAGCGGCCACCGGAGCCGGCGTCAGGCGTAACCGGTCAACCCGGCGTCCGTCCATCGAGATCACCCGCAGGGTCCACCCGGGCAGCTGCATCTCATCGCCCACGACCGGCACCCGGCCGACGCTTGCCATCACGAAGCCGCCCATCGTTTCGTAGGCAGACCCGATCGGAATATCCGCCCCGATCCGTTCGTGCACCTCGTCGGGTCGCCACAGCCCCGGCACTGTCCAGGAGCCGTCGGGCAGCACCCGACTCGGGTCGCGCACCCTGTCATGTTCGTCGCTGACCTCACCGACGATCTCCTCGATGACGTCCTCGAGGGTCACCACTCCGCTCGTACCGCCGTACTCGTCGACCACGATCGCCAACTGGAAACCACTGGCGCGCAGTAGCAACAGCAACGGGTCGAGGGTGATCGTCTCGGGCACCAGTACCGGCGGCACCATCAGTGCCGTGACAGGAACGTCGCTGCGGCGATCCTGCGGAACCGCGATGGCCCTTTTGACATGCACGATCCCGTCGACGTCATCCCAGTCCTCGCCGAGTACCGGGAACCGGGAGTGCCCGGTGGTACGCGCAAGCTCGACGACGTCGGCGGCCGAGGCCGTGCGCGGCACCGAATCGCACTTGACCCGCGGGCTCATCACGTCGGCAGCGACGCGCTCGCCGAAATCGAGGGACCGGGTCAGCAGTCGCGCGGTGCGCTCCTCCAGCACTCCGGCTTCGGCTGATCGGCGCACCATCGATACGAGTTCCTGAGGGGTCCGGGCGGCACTCAGTTCCTCCTGCGGCGCCACCCCCACGGAGCGCAGCAGGACATTTGCGGACCCGTTGAGCATCACGATCAGCGGGCGCATGCCCACCGCGAACATCCGCACCGGGCCGGCCACGATCTTTGCCACCCGCAGTGGGTCGGAGAAGCCGAGGAACTGCGGCACCAACTCGCCGACGATCATCGAGAACAGCGTGGCGAGCACCAACGCCAGCACTGCGGAGACAGCGGTGCTGGCTTCCGCGCTCAGCCCCAGGGCAGTCAGCGGCGTGTGCAGCAGCACCCCGAGCGAGGGCTGCACGAGGTACCCGAGCACCAGGGTCGTGATGGTGATGCCGACCTGCGCAGCAGACAGCTGGGTGGACAGGGTCCGCAACGACTCCAGGACCACCCCCGCTCGGGTATCGCCCTCGTCCACGGCGCGCTGCACCGTCGGGCGATCCAGCGCGACAAGAGAGAACTCGGCGGCCACGAAGAGCGCGGTGCCGAAGGTGAGGGCTACGCCCAGGAGCAACAGAAGCCACGGCGTCATCAGGGGGCCATCCTCTCTTATCGCAGCGGTTCGGCACGCCGAAGGTCCACGACTATTCGCGCTGCCCGGCTCGATGCCCGATGATGACGGCACGGTTCGTCGGCGCGGACAGGCGCCCGACCGCGACAGAAACGACGTCACGATGACCAAAGGGGTATGACGTGTCTGCCAGTCCAGCACCCACAGCGCGCGCCGGACGTGATCCGGGCGCGCCGGTGGAGATCTCGCACTTGTCCAAGTCGTTCGGTAGCTTCCGCGCCGTCGACGATCTCAGCTTTTCGGTCCGACCCGGCCGGATCACCGGTTTCCTGGGTCCCAACGGCGCGGGCAAGACCACCACCTTGCGGATGGCCCTCGGGCTCATCAAGCCCTCCTCCGGTACGGCGACCATCGCTGGTCACAAATACATCGACCTGAAGGACCCACTCGGCACTGTCGGCGCGGCCCTGGAGGCAACCAACTTCCACCCAGGTCGCAGCGGCCGCAACCACCTACGGGTGCTCGCCGCGGCCAGCGGCGTCTCGGACCAACGGGTCGATGAGATGCTCGACCTGGTCGGGATCCCCGCGGCGGCGAAGAAACGCGCCGGCGGCTACTCGATGGGTATGCGCCAGCGCCTGGGCCTTGCGGCAGCACTACTCGGTGATCCGCAGGTGCTGATTCTCGACGAGCCGGCCAACGGCCTGGATCCGGAGGGAATCCGCTGGCTGCGCGGGTTCCTGCGTCATCTCGCGGGTGAGGGCAAGACGATCCTGATCTCCAGCCACATGCTGAGCGAGGTGGAGCAGACCGTCGATGACGTCGTCATCATCGCCAACGGGCAGTTCGTGCGACAGGGCACGATCCAGGAGCTACGCGGGCATGCGCGCATCATCGTGCGTACCCCCAGTGGTGACCGGCTCACCGACGCATTGCGCCGTGCTGGCCTGCATGTCGAAGCGCTTCCGGAGGGCCGCTACGCCGTGTCCACCGATGACCTCATCCAGGTCGGCGACGCCGCATTCGCTGCCGGTGTGCCCGTGCACGAGTTACGCGCCGAGCAGGCCGATCTGGAGCAGTTGTTCTTCCAACTCACCGAAAACACCAACCGCAACCTGAACCAGTCGAACGGGCAACGGGTACCGGGTGGCGCGCCGCCCGAGGGGCGACAGACCGCACCAGGAGGGGCGAAGTAATGGGCGCTGCAATCAAGGCCGAAATCCGCAAGCTGACCACGATCAGACTGTGGTGGGGCATGGCGATCGGCATCTTCATCTTCGCCGCAGGCATCGCAGCCCTGGCCGCGAGCCTCGGAGGCAACAGTGCCAACTCCGCCGGCAGTGAGTCCCCCGTGGAGCGCGCCGCGGGCGTCTACACAGGCGGCATCACCTTCGGCTATCTGCTGCTCCTGGTCATCGGCATCCTCACGATAGGGATGGAATACCGGCACAAGACCATTACCTCGGCGCTGCTCGCGGTGCCATCGCGGGTCAAGCTCATCGGGGCCAAGATCGTCGCACTGTTGATCTTCGGAATCGCCTACGGCGTGTTGTTCCTCATCTCCTCAGTAGCCGTGGGCGGTGCGATCCTGGCGGCCAAGGGCGAAGCCGTCTTCCCCGAACCTGCCACGTTGAGCCGGACACTGCTGTTGTCGTTGTTGGTGCTGGGCCTGTGGGCCCTGATCGGGCTCGGCCTGGGGATCCTCATTCCGAATCAGGTGGCGGCCCTGCTGATCGGTGTCGGACTGGCATTCATCGTCGAACCCATTGCGGCGGTCATCCTGGCCAATGTCAGCTGGGGCGAGACAGCATCGAAATACTTCCCCAGCCGGGCCACCCAGGCCATCCTCAGCCAGGGCCAGAACGGCGGGCCGGGCGGCTCAGCCCCGCTGGACTGGTGGCAGGGTTCTCTGGTGCTGATTGCCTACGCGGTGATCTTCGCGGTCATCGGGACGCTGTTGACGAAACGACGCGACATCTTGTAACACACCCTGATGACCTGCCCAACGGCACCTGGCCTTGCACGTTAGGCTAGGTGCCGTTGTCGCTCCACAGCTCGAAACCCAGACGTGTGCAACAGACACACGTCGCCCTCCTTGTGAAAGAGGCGCATTCCGCGTGTCATCCCAGTCGCCCGACCCACTCGCAACGTTCGGACCGAACGAGTGGCTGGTAGACGATCTATACCAACAGTATTTGCAGGACAAAACCTCGGTGGACAAGGCGTGGTGGGGCTTCTTTGCCGACTACACACCCGGCACGACGTCCGGCTCGAACGGCTCGAACGGCTCGAACGGGTCAACAGAGGCGCCTGCTTCCAAGCCCGCTGACGCCAAGCCCGCGCAGTCGAAGCCCGCTGACGCCAAGCCCGCTGAGCCGGCCACGGCTGCGACCCGCCCGAACGCAGACAGTGAGAAGCGGACGCACCACTCGCACGCCGCTCCTGACCCGCGTCAGGCGGAGTTGTCCAACACCCAGCCGATCGCGCGCGACAGCGTCAACGACACCATCCCGACGCCTGAACCCGCCGAGGACACCCGCACCACCCTGCGCGGGGTGGCTGCCCGCATCGTGGCCAATATGGAGGCCAGCCTGGAAGTGCCCACCGCCACGAGCGTGCGGGCCATCCCGGCCAAGCTGCTGATCGACAACCGCACGGTCATCAACAACCACCTGTCCCGCACGCGTGGCGGCAAGGTCAGCTTCACGCACATCCTGGGTTGGGCGATCGTCAAGGCGCTGCGGGTGCTGCCCGAGATGAACTACGCGCTCGGCGAAGACGAGAAGGGCAAGCCGGTGCTGATCGAGCCCGGCCACATCAACTTCGGTCTGGCGATCGACCTCAAGAAGGAGGACGGCAGCCGCACCCTGGTCGTGCCCAACGTCAAGGGCGCCGAGGCAATGAGCTTCGCCCAGTTCTGGAACGCCTACGAAGACATGGTGCGCAAGGCCCGCAGCGGGTCACTGACCGTCGACGACTACAAGGGCACCACGATCAGCCTGACCAACCCGGGCGGTATCGGCACCATTCACTCGGTGCCACGACTGATGAAGGGTTCGGGCGCGATCATCGGTGCGGGCGCTCTGCAGTACCCCGCTGAATGGTCCGGTGCGAGCCACGACTCCGTCATCAAGAACGGTGTCAGCAAAATCATGACGCTGACCTCCACCTACGACCACCGTGTCATTCAAGGTGCTGTCTCCGGCGAGTTCCTGCGGATCCTGAACGGATACCTGCTCGGTGACGACGGCTTCTACGACGAGATCTTCGCCGCGCTGAAACTCCCGTACGAGCCGATCCGCTGGGTCATGGACATCGACACCAGTCACGACGACGACATCAACAAGACCGCGCGTGTGCAGGAACTGATCCATGCCTATCGGGTACGCGGTCACCTGATGGCCGACACCGACCCGCTGGAGTACAAGCAGCGCAAGCACTCCGATCTCGACGTGGGTTCACACGGACTGTCCCTGTGGGACCTGGACCGTACTTTCCCGACCGGCGGATTCGGCGGTGAGCCGTTCCTGAAGTTGCGCAAGATCCTGGGGGTCCTGCGGGACTCCTACTGCCGCAGCATCGGTATTGAATACATGCATATCCAGGCTCCGACCGAGCGCAAGTGGGTCCAGGAGCGGGTCGAGATCGGCTACCAGAAGGCCACCACCGACGAGCAGCTGCGTATCCTGCGCCGGCTCAACGCTGCCGAGGCCTTTGAGACCTTCCTGCAGACCAAGTACGTGGGGCAGAAACGTTTCAGCCTGGAGGGCGGGGAGTCTGCGGTTGCGATCGTGGACCGCATCCTGTCCCGGGCCGCCGACGACGACCTGGATGAGGCCTGCATCGGAATGCCGCACCGCGGCCGGTTGAACATGTTGGCCAACATTGCCGGCAAGTCCTACGCGCAGGTGTTCGCCGAGTTCGAGGGCACGGCGGACCCCAAATCCGTGCAGGGCTCCGGCGACGTGAAGTACCACCTGGGCACGGAGGGGGTCTTCACCTCCGACACCGGCCGCAAGATCGATGTCTACCTCGCCGCCAATCCCTCCCACCTGGAGGCTGTCAATCCTGTCCTCGAGGGCATCGTGCGCGCCAAGCAGGACCGCATCAACCTGGCGGGCAGTGCCTACACCGTGCTGCCGCTGCTGATGCATGGTGACGCTGCGTTCGCCGGCCAGGGTGTGGTCGCCGAGACCCTCAACCTGTCCCAACTGCGCGGCTACCGCACCGGCGGCACGATTCACCTGATCGTCAACAACCAGGTCGGCTTCACCACCGCACCGAGTAGTTCGCGTAGCTCGACCTACAGCACCGACGTTGCGCGGATGGTGCAGGCGCCGATCTTCCACGTCAACGGCGATGACCCCGAGGCGTGCGTTCAGGTCGCCGAGCTCGCCTACGACTATCGGCAGAAGTTCAACAAGGACGTCGTCATCGACATGGTCTGCTACCGGCGCCGGGGCCACAACGAGGGTGATGACCCCTCGATGACCCAGCCGCTGATGTACCGACTCATTGAATCCAAGCGCAGTGTCCGCAAGCTCTACACCGAAGCGCTCATCGGCCGTGGCGACATCACGATCGAAAATGCCGAGGAGGCGCTGCGCGATTACCAGAAGCAGCTCGAGCGGGCCTTCACCGAAACCAAGGAAGCACGTAAGGCGGCTTCCCAAACTGCCCCGCAGGCACCGAGCGCGAGCTCTGCAGGCACGGACGCCGAAGGCCACGGCGGGCTGGAACGCCCCTCGGCACAGGAGGAGGACGACACCCGCGAGGACCGCAGCCGTCACGGGACCTCCATCAGTGAAGCCATGCTGCTCAAGATCGGTGACACCTGGGTCAACGCGCCCGAGGGCTTCACCGTGCACGCCAAGTTGCAGAAGTTGATGGAGCGACGCGCGCGCATGGTGCGCGACGGCGGCATCGACTGGGCGATGGGCGAACTGACCGCGCTCGGCTCGCTGCTGATGGAGGGTGTGCCGGTACGCCTCGCAGGCCAGGACACCAGGCGAGGCACCTTCACCCAGCGCCACGCTGTGCTCATCGACTCGGTGAACGGCAACGAATGGACCCCGCTGCGCTACCTTTCCGACGAGCAGGCCTGGCTGTGGATCTATGACTCGTTGCTCTCGGAGTTCGCCGCGATGGGCTTCGAGTACGGCTACTCGGTGGAACGCCCGGACGCGCTCGTGCTGTGGGAAGCCCAGTTCGGTGACTTCGCCAATGGCGCGCAGTCGATCATCGATGAATTCATCAGCTCCTCGGAGCAGAAGTGGACCCAGCGCAGCTCGGTCGTACTGCTGCTACCGCACGGCTACGAAGGACAGGGCCCTGATCACTCCTCGGCACGGATCGAGCGGTTCCTGACCTTGTTCGCCGAGGACAACATGACGATCGCCTACCCCTCCTCGCCTGCGTCCTACTTCCACCTGCTGCGCCGCCAGGCGTTCGCGCGGCCGCGGCGTCCGCTGATCGTCTTCACGCCCAAGCAGTTGCTGCGTCTGAAGGCAGCCGTTTCCGATCCGAGCGAGCTGACCAGCGGCACCTTCCAGCCGGCAATTCCTGACACCTCGGGTATCGAGGCGAAGGGGGTGACCCGGGTGCTGCTCACCTCGGCGCGTATCTACTGGGACCTGGAGGCCGAACGCACCCGCCGCGAGGACCAGCAGACGGCGATCGTCCGCGTGGAGCAGCTGGCGCCGATCCCGACGCGTGAGATCGCCGAGGCCATCGCGCACTACCCGGATGCCGAACTGGTCTGGGTGCAGGACGAGCCCAAGAACCAGGGGGCCTGGCCGTTCATGGCACTCAACCTGCCCGAACAGCTCGCCGAACTGGGTGAGCACCGCACCCTGCGAGTGGTGTGCCGCCCGGCATCCGCGTCGCCCGCGACCGGATCCAGCAAGCGACACCAGGCACAACTTGCCGAACTGCTCGCGCAGTCCTTCGATCGATAGGTCACCGGTGACGATTGCAGTCGAAGGACCGGTACTGGCTCTCCCGGACGGGTGGACCACACGTCCGCCCGTCCAGGGTGACGTCGGGGCACTGGGAGCCCTGCAGGCCCAGGAGAAACAGGCCGTGCTCGGTATCTCCAGTGTTGATGAGGACACCGTTCGCGCCTTCGTCACCGGGCTCGGTTCGTGGACCCGCAGGCAACTGGTCGTCGTCGATTCAGGCGGCGCTGTGAAGGGTTGGTCCTCGGTACACGACCGGGCCTCCGGCCGTACCGACATCAGGGTGTATGTCGATCGCGGGCTGCCGGCCGATGTCGGCGATCTGGTGGCCGGCCAGTTGTACTTCTGGTGCTCATCGGTCGCCGCTGACGTGGCCGCTTCGGAGCGTGGCGAGGCACGCACCGAACTCGAGTCGGACATCTACGCTGATGACGCCACCCAGATCAGGTGGCTGCAAGCTGCCGGACTGACGTACTCCCGGACCTGGTTGCAGATGTCCCGACCGGTGGATCCGCGCGAGGCCGACGGCGTTTTTCCGGCGACCCGTGAAGGCGTCGTGATACGCCGGGTAGCCGGCCACCCCGACGGCTCCCCTGTCGGTGCCGAGCTGCGCGCCGTTCACCAGGTGCTCGAGGAATCCTTCGAGGACCACTTCAACTCCTACCGCGAAGCCTTCGGTGAGTTCGTGCAGCGTCTGCGGGAAGACCCCGGCCACCGGTGGGACCACTGGTGGATCGCCATCGTCGACGTCGACGGTCAACCCACGCCCGGCGGCGCACTGGTCAGCACCGAGCTGCCCCCGGATGAACACGGAGTTGCCGGTACCTACGTGGAGTACATCGGGGTGCACCGCGTGGCACGTGGACGCGGCGTTGCCAAAGGTCTGCTGTACGCGGTTATCGCTGATTCCGCCGAACGAGGCCGGGGCAGGGTCGGTCTCGAGGTCGACGCCGACTCCCCCACCCAGGCCGATGGCCTCTATCTGTCGATGGGCTGGGTCACGAAGTACCGCACCCAGACGTGGTCGCGCGACATCGACACCACCCTGAACGCGTCGCCGGCCGTCGCGCCTGGCCGATAGCGGTCGGTAGGCGGGATAGCCTGCCGGGTGTGTACTTCACCGATCGAGGCATTGAGGAGCTGACATCTCGCCGCGGCGAGGAAGAGGTGAGCCTGGCGTGGGTCGCCGACCAGCTGCAGGCCTTCGTGGACGTACACCCTGAGTTCGAAACCGCAGTAGAACGGCTCGCGACATGGCTCGCGCGCCTCGACGACGATGAGTGAGACAGATGTGACCTACCCGACGCAGGGCAGCGTGCCCCACTTCAACCCCAGCGCACAGTTCCAGGTGGCCGAAGGAGTGCGTGCCGTCGGCCTGTGCTTCGTCGGCGACTCCTACGTCGCGGGACTGGGCGACCCGAAAGCGTTGGGCTGGGTGTCCCGCGTGGTTGCCCGGACCCCGCAAGCCGGAGTCGAACTGGCGATGTACAACCTGGGTATCCGCGGACAGAGCTCGACAGAGGTCCTGGCACGCTGGCAACGCGAATGCGAGCCGCGTTGGGCACCGAGCAACGAACGTCGTCTCGTGCTGGGTCTGGGCACCAACGACGTGATGTCGCAGATGACGACGGCGCGCTCGCGTCTGAACCTGGCGAACATCCTCGATGACGCAGCGAACGGCGCGATCGCCACCTTTGTCGTGGGTCCTCCCCCGACGCTGGACCCTGAGATCAACGAGCGTCTCGAGGTCCTCGTCAGCGCTCAGGCGGACGTGTGTTCACGCCGTGGGGTCACCTACGTCGACTGTCTACGCCCACTACTGGGGCACGACCAGTGGCAGGCCGATCTCGACGCCGGCGACGGGTGGCACCCTGGACAGGCCGGATACGGCCTGATTGCGTGGCTGGTGCTGCACGCCGGCTGGCAGTCCTGGCTCCAGCTGGACTGAACCCCTGATTTGGACATGCCGAGTGGGGCTTATTTGCCCCGCTCGGCATGTCCAAAACATCAGACCGCGGTCAGGACCAACTTGCCGAATGCGGTGCCCTCGATCATCGCAGCGAACGCGTCCCTGGCCTGATCCATCGGTCGCACGGAGTCAATTGCTGGCTCGATACGACGGTCGGCCATGAAGCTCAGTAGCGCCGAGAACTCCGATCGGGTGCCCATGGTGGAACCCTGTACCCGCATCTGTTGGAAGAAGATGCGGGTGAGTTCAGCATTGTCTGGTTGCGGCCCGGACGTCGTACCGGCGATGACCAGGGTGCCGCCCGGCTTCAGAGATTTGACCGAGTGCGACCAGGTGGCAGCGCCGACAGTTTCCAGGACTGCGTCGACCTTCGCCGGGAGCCGCTCGTTACTCGCGTATGCGGTGTCAGCTCCCAGTTCGACGGCACGCGCACCGCGCTTCTCATCGCGACTGGTGACCCACATCCGCAGCCCCGCGGCCGACCCCAACTGGACCGCCGCGCTGGCGACTCCCCCGCCCGCGCCCTGCACCAACACGGTGTCGCCGGGTCGTACCCCGGCCTGCACGAACAGCATCCGGTAGGCGGTCAACCAGCTCGTGGACAGGCACGCCGCATGCTCGGTGGCCATCGACTCCGGCACCGGCAGGACGTTGGTTGGCGGCACCCGTACCTGCTCGGCCAACGTGCCGGGGTGCAGCTCGGACAACAGGGTGCGCTTGGGGTCGAGGGTCTCGTCCCCGACCCACCCCGGGCTGGAGATCACCGAGTGGATGACGACCCGGTCGCCGCCCGGCGTGGTGCCGACTCCGTCGCAGCCCAGGATCATCGGTAGCCGGTCGGCCGGAAGACCCACCCCCCGCAGGGAGAAGACGTCGTGGTGGTTCAGTGCGGCCGCCTGCATGGTGACGGTGATCCAGTCCGAGGGAGTGGTCGGTGCCTGCAGGTCACCGACCTCCAGGGCACTGAGCGGGTCGTTGGGATCCTGACGGGCGGCGTAGACGGCAAGCATGGACCCGACCTTACTCAGTAGGCACCGTCGCGGGACAGCACCGCCTTCACCGTCTTGATCAGCAGTAGACAGTCACCGATGATGGTCCAGTTCTCCACGTAGTAGAGGTCCTTACGCAGGCTCTCCTCCCAGCTGAGGTTGGAGCGCCCGCCCACCTGCCACGGCCCGGTGATGCCCGGTTTCACGTTCAACCGCCGGTGGGCGTGGTCGCGGTAGACACTGACTTCGCTCGACAGCGCAGGCCGCGGGCCGACCAGTGACATCTTGCCGATCAGCACATCGACCAACTGCGGCAGCTCATCGATGGAGTAGGCCCGCAGCACCTTGCCGATCTTGGTGATCCGCGGGTCCTGGTGCATCTTGAACAATTTTCCGGCGGCCGCACCGTCGGCCTCCAGCTCGGCGAGACGCGCCTCGGCGTCGACCACCATCGAGCGGAACTTGGTCATCTTGAAAGTGTCACCGTTGACGCCCACCCGCTCCTGGCGGAAGAAGACCGGCCCGTGATCATCGACCCAGATGAGGGCGGCAGCCACTGCGAAGACCGGCGACAGGAGCACCAGGAGCGCGGCGGAGACGACGATGTCGAATGCCCGCTTGAGCAGATACCGACCACCGTCGTACCGGGGTGCGTCCACGCTCATCAGTGGCAGACCCTCGACCGGCGTGCGGTGGATCCGCGGACCGGCCACATCGGTCATCCTGCTGGCCAGCACCATGCCGACCCCGGTGCCTTCCAAACCCCACCCCAGCTCTCGCAGGAAGGTGTCCGAAGCCCGCGCGTGGCCGGCCACAATGATCGCGTCGACGTGGTGCTGCATCGCGGTCTCGAGCGCGAAGTCCACCGATCCCGCATCGGGCACGATGGTTCCGTCGCGTAGTTCGAAGTCGCCAGGTGTCGACGCGCCGGTCAGCACCCCCGAGATACTCAACCCGGCAGCGGGGGTGTTGCAGATCCGGTCGGCGACGTAGCGGACCTCCTGCGGAGCACCGACGATCAGCACGTTGTCCATACAACGGGCCTGGAACCGTTGTCGGATCAGCCAGGTACGCAGCAGGAAACGGCCGAACAAGAGCAGCACCACGCCCAGCGGGAAGACGATCGCCACGTAGCCGCGGGCAAACTGCAGCCGCAGGGCCAGCGCGACCATCGCCAACACCCCGAAGATGAAGAACGATGAGCGCACCATCCGCAGATAGGTCTCGTTCCCGATCGTCGCGTGCTCGGGTTGATAACAGCGGTTGAGCCCCAGCGCCGCCAACCAGGCTACGAAGAGAATGATCGAGACCGTGAGGTAGCTGGCCCTCGAGGAACCGCTCAGGAACTCACTACCGCCGCCTTGTCCGAAGCGCAGCACCTGGGCTGTGAGTAGTGCTACGGCGATGGCCACGGCGTCGATCAGGACGGCTGACGGCACGAACCGGGCACGCCAGGAGGACCGTCCGGCAAACTTCGACGGTGGCAGGGGTGACTTTTCATTCACGTCGTACTCGAGTTGAGCAGACAACATCCATTCCCTTCGGGCCCACCCCCCGCGAACACCGCGTCTCGTGACATGGCAAATCTAGCGGAACTTACGGCATCGTAACGTCCGATCCCCATATGACCTAGCTCTCGATTCTCTCGAGTATCAACTATAGAAGTGTGGGCAACGCTTCGTCCAAGACCGTGCGCCAGTCGCGCAGCGGTGCAACATCGATCTCTGCGAACCGCTGCCGGCCGAGAACGGAGTAGGCGGGGCGGGGTGCCGGGCGCTGGAACTGGGCGCTGTCGACTGCCTGCACGCGATCGGGATCCCACCCAGCCGCTTCGAAGATCGCCCGCGCAAACCCCCACCAGGTGGTCTGGCCGCCGGTGACCCCGTGCCAGTACCCGCCGGGGGCCTCGGCGCTCACCAGTCGGGTGATCAGGTCGCCCAGATCGGCGGTCCAGGTGGGTTGTCCGTGCTGGTCGTCGACGACGGTCAGGATGTCGCGTTCCCTTGCCAACCGCGCCATCGTCGACACGAAGTTGCCGCCGCCGGCCCCGTAGAGCCAGGCGGTGCGCACAATCAACGCGTCGGGACACAACGCGCGTACGGCCCACTCGCCTGCGCATTTGGTCCGCCCGTAGGCGCTCTGCGGGCGTTGCGGCGTCGACTCCGAATACGGGTTGTCGGCCGACCCGTCGAACACGTAGTCCGTCGAGACCTGCACAAGCCGGACCTCGCGGGCAGCGCAGGCCCGTGCGACGTTGGCAGCACCAACGGCGTTGACGGCGAAAGCTTCACTCTCGTGGGTCTGCGCATCATCGACCGCGGTCCACGCCGCACAGTTGACGACGACGTCGACATCGCGCACGGCGGCACGTACGGCGGCCGGGTCGGTGATGTCCACTTCTGCCGATCCCACCGCAATCGCCTCGTCGCCGGCCGCGACCACGGCGCGAGCGAGGTCCTGACCGAGCATCCCGCTGCCACCGGTCAGGAGCCACCGCGTCATACGGTCATCTCCCCTGCTGCCGCATAACCCGCTTCGGTACTCGCCTTCGTCGGGCGCCACCAGTCTTCGTTGTCCTGGTACCAGGCCACTGTCGCAGCAAGCCCGGCGCGGAAGTCCGGGTACTGCGGCGTCCAGCCCAGCTCGGTGCGCAATCGGGTGGAGTCGATGGCGTAGCGACGGTCGTGCCCGGCACGGTCGCTCACATGATCGAAGTCGTCCTGTTCGCGGTCGAGCAGTCCCAGCA
Source organism: Actinomycetota bacterium (assembly GCA_030853805.1). GTDB lineage: Bacteria > Actinomycetota > Actinomycetes > Actinomycetales > Dermatophilaceae > Allobranchiibius. The sequence goes on from JALYUK010000079.1 coordinate 18,177, forward strand.
AGGTGCGGACCACCGTCAGATTGTCGGCCTCACCGTCCGCGCCGATCAGGTAGGTCTCACCGATCGCCCCCCGCTCGATGATTGCCCAGACCGCGTCGTTGTGGTCATCGACGTGGATCCAGTCGCGCACGTTCAGTCCGTCGCCGTACAACCGGGGACGACCGCCGTCCAACATCGTGGTGATCTGCCGGGGGATGAATTTCTCGACGTGCTGGCGCGGACCGTAGTTGTTCGAGCAGTTCGACAGGGTCGCTGCAACGCCGAAGGAACGCACCCAGGCCCGGACCAGCAGATCGCTGGCCCCCTTGGTGCTGGAGTAGGGACTGGACGGGTTGTAGGGCGTGGACTCGGTAAAACGCTGCGGGTCATCCAGCGCCAGATCGCCGTACACCTCATCGGTCGAGATGTGGTGGTAACGCACGCCGTGACGGCGAACCGCCTCCAGCAGGGTGTAGGTACCCACGATGTTGGTCTGCACGAACGGCCAGGGCTCGCGCAACGAGTTGTCGTTGTGGGACTCGGCCGCGAAGTGCACCACGAGATCGGCGTCCGCCACGAGCGCGTCCACCAACTGCGCGTCGGCGACATCGCCACGTACCAGCGTCGCCGACGTCCCGGCCAACGACCGTTCGTTACCTGCGTAGGTCATGGCGTCCAACACCGTGATCACCGCGTCGGGACGGGACCGCCCGGTCAGATGCACGAAGTTGCTGCCGATGAAACCGGCTCCACCGGTAACCAGGACTCGCACACAGACTCCCTATGGTCGGGCGCTGCCGTTATGGTCAGCGCCTATGAAGGGCATCATTCTGGCAGGCGGATCGGGCACCCGACTCCATCCGATAACTCGCGGGATCAGCAAACAACTGATGCCGATATACGACAAGCCGATGGTCTATTACCCCTTGTCGACATTGATGATGGCCGGAGTTCGCGAAATTCTGATCATCACCACCCCGCACGACAGCGAACAGTTCAGGCGGTTACTCGGCGACGGCTCCCAGTGGGGTGTCGACCTCACCTTCGCGGTGCAGCCGCGCCCCGAGGGCCTGGCGCAGGCGTTCGTCATCGGCGCCGAGTTCATCGGCAGGGACAGCGTCGCGCTGGTGCTCGGTGACAACATCTTCTTCGGCTCCGGCCTCGGACGTCAGCTACAGGCTCAGACGGATCCCGACGGAGCCCGCATCTTCGCGTATCACGTGCCCGATCCGTCGGCGTACGGCGTGGTGGAGTTCGACGCCGACGGGAGGGTGCTGTCCATCGAGGAGAAACCGGCCCTACCCAAATCGCGTTACGTCGTGCCGGGCCTGTACTTCTACGACAACGAGGTGATCTCGATCGCGGCCGACCTGCGACCCAGCGAACGTGGCGAACTGGAGATCACCGCGGTAAATGACGCGTACCTGAAGGCTGGGCGCCTGGCTGTCACCACCCTGCCGCGCGGCACGGCGTGGTTCGACACCGGCACCTTCGAAGCCATGATGTCGGCCGCCCAGTTCGTGCACGCAGTGGAGTTGCAGCAGGGCCTAAAGATCGGCTGCGTGGAGGAGATCGCCTGGCGCGCCGGGTGGATCGGGGACAGCGCACTGCACGCCCTGGCGGACCCACTGCGCAAGAGCGGGTACGGCGAATACCTGCGCGGAATTCTGCAGGAAGGCAGCTGATGAAGATCGAGGCTCTACCGATCGAGGGCGCCTACGTCATCACCCCTCGACAGTTCCCCGACAATCGCGGGGTTTTCATGGAGGGTTACCGCGGTGACCTGCTCGCCGAGCATCTCGGATACGAGCCGCGCGTCGTACAGACGAACATCTCGGTCTCCTCGCGCGGCACTGTGCGCGGAATTCATTTCGCCGACATCCCACCCGGCCAGTCCAAGTACGTCACAGCGCTGTCGGGCGCATTCCTTGACTTCGTCGTCGACATCCGGGTCGGGTCCCCGACGTTCGGCCAGTTCGAATCCGTTCTGTTGGACACCGCGGACCGGCGGGCGGTCTACCTGTCCGAGGGCCTCGGGCACGCATTGGTCGCGCTCGAGGGCGACAGCACGGCCTGTTACCTGTGCTCCACGCCCTACAACCCGACCGGCGAGCACGGCATCAACCCGCTCGACGCGCAGATTGCGCTGCAGCTACCTGACATGGAACTGCTGTTGTCGCCCAAGGACGAGGCCGCGCCCACCCTCGCGCAGGCAGCTGCAGATGGGCTGCTGCCTACCTACGAGGGCTACCTGGCGCACGTCGCCGCGCTCCGCGTGGCATCGGGTCGGTGATCCGGCTGGGGTTCGCGATTGTGCGGGGCCGGTCGATGGAGCCGACCTACGTCGACGGTGACCGACTGCTCGTGGCGCACGGAGCACGCCCTGTCGCCGGTCGCACCCATGTCGTCGCGCTACCGGACGGCCCGCACGGTCCGCGTCCGGTAGCCGTCAAGCGACTGAGCGCGCGGGTCCCCGGCGGGTGGTGGGCCGTTCGGGACAATCCCGATGAGGGAGTCGACTCCCGCACAGTCGGAGCGATACCGGAGGCCGACGTTCTCGCGCGGGTTCTGGTCCGGCTGCCGCGCAGGGGCCGCCGGTAGTGCACCCACACGCGACGTGGTCGCAGCACTTACGCGCGCGAGGCACCCCAGCGCCGTCAGTCGTATGGTGGAAGAGACAGCTGAACTTCGTCGCGCCTCGCCGCGCGGCGTCTATAGGAAAGGGATGACTTTGATGCTTCGCCGTTTCTTCGCCCCCACCATCGAGGTCAGCGCACACTGCGACCTCCCGTGTGGTGTGTATGACCC
>JALYUK010000092.1 GCA_030853805.1 Actinomycetota bacterium
TGCGCTGGGCCGATGTACAGCGGCGAGCCTTGCTGATCCCGCCGCAAGGTCGCCCCGCCCAGTTCGACTACGAGGTCGTACGTGCGGCGGCCGAACAGACCGCCCACCGTTACCAGGTGAGTCCTGAGGCGGTGCGCGCCTGCGCCGTGGTGTTGCCGGTCGAGGGGATCTGGTGGAAAGGGTTCGGACCCGGTGCGGTGCTTTGCTCCGTGCACGCCGCCCGTGACCCAGGCATCGCTCGAAGCGTGCTCAGCGACGCATTCCAGTCCGGCGTTGCAAGCTGATCCAACGGCTCCGAGAGAGGATCGGTGTCCGGTCAGGGTTCGGCTATCGGTAACGAAAGGAAACCGAACGCAGAAGGCTTTGGGATTCGCCGGCGCCTCTTGGGCTCGAGCGTCAGGCGCGTCGGATCCATACTCGACTGGACGCCTGCCACCGGCGGCGCGGCGAGGTTCGACAAGCTGAAGGTGAGGCGGGATACGCAGATGTTCAATGACGAAGACCTGTTGCGTTTCACCACCTGGATCGTCGTGCAGCCCGAGTACGAGAACTCAGGGTTTGTAGCGTCGGCTAACGATCATGGATCCAAGACGAAAACAGTGCTCTGGGCTGGCCCACAGACATCTTTGCTGGACAGGATCGTCGGCGAGGCGGATGCACGCGGCATCGGGCTGACAGTTCAGCACGTCAAGTACTCGCGGGCGAATCTACGGCAGGGAAGCATGGTAATCTTTACCGCCGCGGCGAGCCTCCTCGAGGCAGGGTTTCACCTGAGCGGGATAGAAGGCACCGACCCGTCTCATGATGGGTTGATTGTCCGAGGCTTCGCCCCTCGGAGTGCGGCCGGCGGCGAGCAGTTAGACGAACGGCTCGTTGATGCAGTCCGTGTGGTACTCAGCCGGATACCAGATCTACGCTCGGCCATCGCCCTTGCGGACGTCCAGATCGCTCACGGTAAAATCTTCTCCTCTAGACCATCGGACCGGTCACGGATCGCTCAATGACGAAAGTGGTCACGGGGGCCTTCACGGACAGTCATGCAACCCGATGCGACGCGACTACCGTCTGACACCTGACAAAGGTGAGCCTCACGGTGGTTCGGCGAAGCAGGACGTCCAAGTTGTTCCAGTCGCAGTAAGGCGATCCAGGTTGAGGCTGACTTGTCGCCTCGCAGCACTGGTGCTGCTGGTAGCGGCGCTGGCGGGCTGCACCACCGCAACCGATGCAGGGCATGGTGGGTCGCCGTCTGCCCAGTCCTCCGCCAGAGACATTGGTTCCCTGATCCCACCAAGTACCTTACGGGCAACCGGCAGCTCGACCGCGACTACAACTGCAGCTGCCGCCCCGTTCGCTGCACCAACTGCCCCCGATGGCGTAGTGGCCGTCGCAAGGGCGCCTGCCGGTGACTCGAAGGCCATCATGGACACCACATGGTTGCTGCGGGGCGCCGTCGTCGCCAGCGCGATTTACGACTCGCCGCAGCCCCCTGGCAGCTCGGAGTACAGCAGCTACACGGTTCAGTTCGTCGGCGGTCAGCTGGTGGCCAACGACGGATGCAACACGATCCAGATAGCTGCCACGTTGGACGCCCGAACGGTGACCACCTTCGGCGACATCACCAGTACCGGGGCGGCCTGTCGCGACTCGGCGTTGCGCATTGCCTATGATCGTGAGCTGCTCAAGACATCCCTGGGTTGGCAGGTGTCCGGGACAGGCTTGACGCTGACGACCCGTGGCGGCGATATCTATCATTTCGAACTTTGCCGACGTCGCGCCGGTACGGGAAGCGCGGACGATTTCGCTTGCCTTGGCCCGTCTCGTTGAAAGGATGCGCAGGTCTGCTTCGTCCACAAGACGTAGCCGGCGGCCTCTGGACCTCCCGAGCCTGCCGGTGGAGTTACCGAGCCGTTGGCGCGGATGTCCAGCACAAGGCCTATCCCAATGACGAAGTATCCACACTCGGTCTCAAGCCGGACCGTCACCTGTGACCGGTCAGCGATCCCGTTGCGGTGACGATGTTGATCTTGGTCGTCGACAGCGCCGGCCGCGCCGCAACCGTCACTGTAGGACTTTCCGGGTATGGGACGTCCGGACCGCCAGTGGCTGCCGGCCTAAGCCGGGCGCAACGAGAGCCCGCAGGGATCAGCCTTGACGTTGAGCGACACGATGGTCGCAGTTACCTGGTACTCACCCGGGGCGAGCTGTTCAACGCCAGTCGTGAGCCATGTGATCGGCAGGTCGATGCTGGTGGCTTCCGCCGGGAGCGGGTCGCCCGTGCCGCTGAACACCTGCCAGGGGTTGAAGGGGAGCGACTCGCCCGTGGTCGCGTCTTCCACCCATCCGACAACGTCGAGACGGTCATACGAGTCCCAGGCGAGTGCGCCACCGTCACGACGCAACGTGACCGTCAGCTCGAGCAATTCGGATGTTGTCACGTCGAGTGAACTGCTGGGCCACGACAGGCGCAGACCACGCTTGCGGGCTGACTGTCCGGGACGGGGGGTGATCGCCCACGGGAGCCACCCCTTCCAACCGACGTCCGTCTTGCTGAGGTGCATCAGCAGCCACCTGCCCGTGCCATCCCCGGTCGGAGCAGCGATGACAGTGCCCCACTTGGGGTCGTTCCCGAGTCCATCACCGGTTCCAGCTAGCTGGCGCCAACCCCTGTCGGGCAGGGCCGTCTCGCCAGACAAGAACTCAAAACCCACCTCGACTTGTAAAGGAAGCCCGGCCCAGGTCGCCGGCAGCGGACCACCGGGCAACTCGAGAAGACGCTGAGGAACTTCCATCCCCTCAAGGTCGATCAGGTCGTCGTCCGCCACCTGTGAAGCGTAAATCACCACGGCCGCGGGATGAGCAAGACGTCTGCACCGATGCGACCGCGCAACTAGCCGCAGTGCGAGCACACCTTCAATAGCCGAACCTCCCATGGCGACGATTCGGCTGCTGGCGATCAAGATCGTTCCCGTCCCGATCGGGGAGGGTTGACCGAGCGGCGATCTGCGAGGGCGACTCGCAGCAGCGGCGTGAGGCGACACGGCTGCCGCAGCCCTGGGGTGGGGGGCCTCAGGGCAGGAGTTCCAAGAACTGCTTACGCGCCGACATGGCGTGGATCACCAGTTCCTCACCGCTCTCGAAAATCAGCACGACGGTCTCAAGCAGCCGTGCTTGCGTGTCGAAGCCAAGCCGCAGCTCACGATGTGGCCAGTCGCCGTCCTCGAGAGGCTCGATCCACTGCGACCAATCGGCAGCCTGCACTGCATCCTCGCTCGCCACTCCGTGTTTGAGTGCGCTGGGGTGAACCTTCACGCTGCAAAGTCGGCCAGAGCGCGCCGGATCGCCTCTGAACGTGACAGGTGCTCCCGCTCGGCTGCCTCATCCAGCGCAGCGACCTCCTCCGCCGTGAGGCGGACAGCCACAACCTGCATCGGCTCCGCACCACGCCCCGGACGACCACGCCCGCGGCGCTTCAACTCCTGAACGTCGTACCCGGCCTCGGCTTCGTCCGCCCAACTTCGAATCTGCTTTTCGCTCACCATCCAAATATCGTATGACGTAAATCAGATCGGCGATACACCGAAGTCTGCAGTACAGCGTGAACGGTCGGTCCCGCTGGAGCAGCCGTCCCACAGGCCGAACCTCATATGGGTGTCGTCTTCCACGATAAGTGGCACCCTTTCGCCAAATTATTTGGCACCCCCTGCAGCGGGACCGGGTGGCCTCCATGCGCGCGTTCAGGCGTGGGCGCCCGAAGATTGCCCGTGAGATGTTCAATGGCGGGGCTCGGAAGTGCCAAATAATCTGGCGAAACAGTGCCAAATAATTTGGCGATTCACAACCCGAGCCCCCGCTTCCCTCGCGCCACGGACGGCGGATACCGCGTCGGGCGAAGGTGTCAGATTGCCGAAGCGGGCGACGACGGCCTGGACCTGCGCGTCGGTGAGTTCACCTCGGGTTTCAGCGTCCAGCGGGAGACGGCGACGTCGCGAAACCGGCGTAGTCCCCGGCCAAGGTCAGCAGACGTAAACCAGGTGACCGCCGTTTCGTCCACCTCCATCAGCGTGAGAGCCTTTCCAATGTTGTTGCCGCGGCACGATCGGCCCATGCATAACCGGGCCGGGGTTGTGAGGGCAGGAAAGGGAGTCCCGTACCCATGCGTCGAGGAACCGATGAGTGAGGGGAGCGGGGTGAAAACTATTGGTCAAGATGCCTGGTGCGCCAGGCACCGACGATGACCCATGCCAGTGCCAGGGACAGGAATCCTAAGATGGCGGCCACGAGCAGATCGGTGATGGGTGGGTTGGTCTCCAGCGATTCGGCGGCGAAGTGCACCGTGCCGGCCACGAGGAGCAGGAATGCGCCGATGGCGACACCCCAAACCGTCGGGCTGCCGGACCGTTGGAACCCTCCGACCGGTTGGTGATCGGTCAAGGTTGAGATCCCTCCCGGGTGGCATCGGACAGGCAGGACAACTCCGCCCGCTTCCTGCGGGCAGGTGTGCTCATCAGTATCCCCGATCGACGGCGTTGCCGGTCACCCGCCGGCGCATGAGGCTCAGGGCCGACGGAATCGTTAGCCTGTTCGGGACGCACGGGAATGTTCGAGTCGGTAGCTGGTGGTGCCGGTCTCGATGATCTGGCCGTTGAAGGTGAGCCGATCGACGATGGCGACGCAAAGTCGTGGGTCGGTGAACGTGTTGGTCCACCCGGTGAACGGTCTGGCGCCGATCGTTCACCACCCACCAGGCCGCCAGCCCGATTATCCCGTGCCGGTGGTAATCGATAGGTGGCATGACAGCTACCTCAGTCATGGCAGAACGCCGCAGAGCCTCGGCGACCCGAGGCCAACCAGGTGGGCAGCTCACACTTGACGTACGGTTCGGTGGGTGTTTCACGGTCGCCATGAGCTCGAAGTGGCGCGGTCGAGTCCTGGAGCCGACACGATTCTGGCCATCTGTTCAAGCGTCATGGGTAAGGCCGGACGGTGCTGATCCGCTGCGGTCGGGGGAGGGCTTCCCCACATTGTCGGTGACGAAGAGGATCCACCTGGTGCCGTCGGGTCGGTAGGCATCGGCTCGGAGGTTGAGCGCCCGGTTGGTCGGCGCGGAATCAGCATCGGGGATGGTCGGTCGGTGTAGGACGTCAAGTCGATGATCGTGCCGTCCTTTGACCCGACTCGTCTGACCAGGTCGGGGACGTCAGCGCAGTGCGGCTTGTCCTGGTCGTACACGTCGTTGGTGTCCAACTCGAAGTCGCCATGGCCCAGGGGTGAACTGATCTGGGCGTTGGTGTTCGGCGATTCAATACTCGAATTGATGCCGCCGCTCGGACCGATCTGCGCCAGAGTCGGAGTGAAGATAATCCGCTTGCCGTAACCGTTGAGATCATCCACGGTTAGACCGGTCGGCAGTGCCGCCTTTAGAGCGGCGTTGAGCTCGGCTGCCTTCGCCGGCCCGTACCAAAGGTAGGAGCGGTCCGTCGACTGCGGTCGCGGCAGGGCTACGTCGCAGACGACGGTGAGCCTGAAATCGCTCGCCCAAATCTGTGGGGTGCTGTTGGGTGTTGGATCAAGTGATCCAGAAGTGGTCGTCGGCGATGTGATCGGGGAGGGTGAAACTGACGGCGGTTGAACTGGTTGGCCGCCCAGATGGGGAATCACCGTGACGGCTCCGACGACTATGACCACCACCGCGGCGGCGACCGCGACTATCGCGAGCCCGGAACTCCCGCGCCCCCGCAGTCCGACTCGCCGGTCCGCACCCCACTTTGACTGGTCTGCCGCCGCCAGATGCATGATTTCTGCGGCCGACCGCGGCGGGTGGACACCGACCGGCGTCGCCGGGAACGTTTGCGCCGCCGAGATTCCCTGTCGAGCGAGGGTCGGGCCATGGGGCCTGCACCTGCCCCATCTGTCGGCAAGCGATCCGGCAAGGCGTTCAACCTCGCGATACTGGCAGACCCCTTGACATTTCAGTTTGTGAATGCCACGTTAAGCGAGCGATCGACCACCCCCCGCGATGGTTCGGTCGCACGGTTCATTTGGGGCCCGGATTGCTAGCCAAGCAGGGCTTACGAGCGGGCCTCGGCAATCGGAAGGAAGTATGTCCTCAGCATTCACAATGACCAGCACAAATAGCTGAAAGGATGCGATGTCGGTTTGGCGGCGGTTCGTCCCTGCGGGGGCAATGATTAGCCTGCTGGGGATGTCGTACGTTGTCCTGGGAATGATCGCCAGCCCCGCACTCGCGGGCAGGCTGCTAGGCACGTCGCCGGGCTGGATCCGAAATGTTCTGGAGAGCCTGGGCCACCTTCCCTGGTGGGCCGACCTCGCTTTGCTCGCGATCGGCGGTGCAGGTGTGCTGTTGACGATCGTTCGTAGGTACGGGTTAAGGTAAGCAGCGAGCTGGTAGGGAGAGCGTCCCCTGAGAGCCGGTCGGCTGGCAGGGGACGACTCATGACGTTTGGGTCGGCTGCGTGATCGCGTTAACACTGATGAGGCTCTCGTTAGCCAGATCGCTTCGGAAACTAGGTTTCCTTTCCAAAGACTTTTCAGCCTTGGCTGTGATCACGACTCGTCGTTTCATTCTCGGGATGATCACGTTGGGCTGCGTCTCCGTGCTGGTCGGCTGCTCGACCACCCTTGTGCTGACGCAGAATCGGCTCATCTCCAACGGCGGGTACCAAGTTATTCGCCCGATCCTCGCTGCGCTGGCCGGGTTGATGATGGCACCCACAGCACGAATGGTCCTTGACAGCGTCAACTCGCCGCAGACGCGGACCGTCCTCGCCCGTCAAAAGGTTGGAACCCTCGACGTGATCGACGGGGCGGTTCTTGTCGCGAGTTTGTACCGGTCCGGATTGGTAGCCAGCTACCTGATCAGCTCCGGCTTGATCGCAAACACCGGTAGTTTGGGTGCCGGTTGGCTGATGCCATTTCGTGACGCCGCCCTGCATCTCGGAATCTGGGCTGCGGCAACAGCGATCGCGCTCAAAGGTGCTCGCCGCACCTGGGCATTGGGAACTGGGACCATCAAGCGCTGGCTAGGAGCGCTCATGATCGCGCTCGCCTCGGGAGCGGCTGTCGGCCCCGTTTTGGCGAGTTGGAAAAACCCGGATCTGCCGGGAGGCCAAGGGCCGCTCACCGGAGTCGCAGTGGCACTGTTGCTGGCCGGCACGTGGTGGCTCACCCTGGAGCGCAAGCGGTGGAAAAATCAACTTTGGATTCTGCCCACCGAGCGCGCCAGCCAAACCGAACCACGACGGCCCGCGCTCGGCGCCAAGCGCAGTCTTGAGTCCATCGACATTGCGCACATGGTCGGCAGGCTTTTCACCATGACGACCAGCATGCGAAACGTCAGCATTCTGTTTGTGTGGATGGTGGCGTGCGCCGCGGGGCTCAAACTGACCGGCCAGGAGCTGCTGCTGCCGGACCCCGCAGCAGCGGGAGCTATTATCGCGTTCATCACCATGACGGCGTTCGTCTCCACCGCTGACGCCTTCGAAGCAGAACCAGATGCAGGCCCGGTACGCCTGCTATCGCGCATCCGTGGGGCGCCTCGGCGGCACTGGCGCGTTCGCGCCTCGTTCGCTCTGATCTTCACTTTTGGAAGTGGGGCGGTCGCAGTCGCGATAACCGCCCTGGCAGTACGCGACCGGGTTCCGGTGCCTCCTTCGATTGTCGCGGTTTGCGTCCTATGGATCACTGGGGTGCTGGTGGTGCAACTTGTCGGGTATAGGTCGGTCAGCCGAAACTTGACGGCAATTGAGTTTGAAGGTATTCCATTGGTGCCGTTGCTTGCGATCCCTGGGATTTTGTTGGCATTCGGTGCATACGCGGCCATGATTCACATCGAACTGAATTGGGTGGCCGTTCCGGTCGCCTTGGTGGCTCTCAGTAGCCCGTGGTGGACAACTCGCCTTATCGAGAGGAAGTTGTGAGTACATCAACGTTGATCTCTGTAAATGGAGACATCGGGTTTCCTGAGCGAACAGTCCTCACCGGCGTGGTATTCGAGCTGAAGGCTGGTGACTCGACGATTCTCATGGGAGTCAATGGAGTCGGCAAGACCACGACGTTGAATACCCTGGCGGGTTTGCGTCCCATGAAGAAAGGTGTAGCCCGCGTATCGGGGAAGGACCCGAGTGATGTTGGCCTGCTCGGCGAGGTGGCCTTCGTTTCGGATAGCCCTGGCTTCTACCCGGAGCTCACAGGGTTCGAGCACGTCGATCTGGTCGCGGACCTGTGGGGTCGGCAACGCGAGTGCATGCCATTCGACCGGATCGACAACTACCTGAGTCTGAGTTCCTTCGCTGATCAACCTGTCGGACGTATGTCACGAGGGCAGCAGCAGCGGCTCGCGTTAGCACTCACTTTGGTGCCGGACCCCATGGTTATGATCATGGACGAACCATTCAATGCCTTGGACTACGAAGGTATTCAAGGTCTCCGCTCGATTATTTCGGATCGGGTGGCCAGTGGTGGGTGCATCATCCTCAGCACGCATCTGGTAGATGTCGCGGCCGAGTCAACCAATCGTGTGCTCATTTTGAAGGACGGAAGATTGGCGGCCGATGACCGAGTTGATTCCCGCACGATCCACCAGGTCGTGGCCGAATGGCACTCGGAGCCAACTGTGTCGTGATCTCGCCGGAGTGGCTGGGTGTTCTCTTGCGCTATTTGCCGGCATCGTCGTTGCCGCCCTGCTTGCCACACCGAACCCTGCTCTGCACGCTGCTCCCCTGCCGGCCGTCAAGCCCTGGACGCAGTACTGGACCCACAACGCGACGATCGCGTGCGTATGGGCACTCGGGATGCTTTCATTCGGAACTGTGACCGTACTGTTCGCCTTGATCTTTGTTGCTACCACTGGCACCACGATCGGGGAGTTCGGTTTGGCGTCGGCCTGGCCGGTCCTTACTCATGCTCCGTTCGAACTGGTCGCGCTCGGCGTGGCACTCTGGATCGCGCTGGCCCCGGCACGTTGGGTATATATTCACGCCAAATACCGTCCGATGATACGGACAATCCTGAAGCTGGAGCTGCCAAGGCTGATCAGTTGGATGATCTTCGCGATCCTCTTGCTTGTGCCCGCATCACTATTGGAGGCAATGCAAGCATGACTTCATACCGGCCGTACCCCGCCTCGTCACACGAGCAGCGCCTCTTGCGCAAGTCGGCCATTCTGACCCCCTGGCGCAGAGTCGGTATAGTTGCGCTCGTCGTTGCATTGCAAGCAACGCTGATCGGAGCGGTGATGATTGCGGTTCTGAAGGCAGCAAGTTCTGGCACAGGCCTCGCCCAGCAAGAGTCGAAGTCGACCTTGGTAGCAAGCTTTTTCATTGGCGCCTGGGTTGTCGCTATGAACCTGGTCGTCATCACGGGCTGGCTCATCGCTGTGATGCGCATGTTCGCGCTCAAGACAGAACTGCTATTCGCGTTCGATATTGCCGCGTGTACAGCAATTCCCCTGGCCGCGGCGAGCCTGGTATTGACGCCCGCGGTGCTTACGAATGGAGTCAAAGGCCTTCAAGAATCCACCTGGGGCATGGCGGCAGTCATCGCAGGTCTAGTTCTCATGGCTGCGCTAGGATTGATTCTGATCGTCCGGCAACTCGGAACCCACTGGGTCCGAAGCGCGCTGATTGTGCTGGTCTGGCTGGGTCTACCACTGGCAAGCGCAATTTTTCTCGGTTAGCTCGAATGCTCTCGGTTAGTTGGCTCGAATGCTGCTGAGCAGCACGGGTACATCCAGGACTTGGACCGCCAAGTAATTTCGGGAGAGATTCGGAGAAGTGGTGAGCAAGGCGGTGACCGCCAAGGTGGTGGCCCAAGACTCTCTACCCGGGCCAACCTTTCAGTACTGGCCTCTGGCAGGTCCTGAGGCTCACCCGCCCCCCGTCTCGCTAGGGAACGTTGACCGGGACATTCGGTCTGCTGTCGGTCCGATGTTGAAACCCTCGTGACGACACCGGGCCTGGCGTCCCGTAAGACCTGTCTGCTTTAATGCCCGGTGAAGGTAGCTCAACCGGTACAGTCTGGTGATGGCTGCGATGCTCATCGGGTACGCCCGCTGTTCCACTGACGACCAGGACCTGACCGCGCAACGCGAGGGCCTGGCCGCGCTGGGTGTGAAGGCCAAACGGGTCTACGTCGATCACGGTCTGACCGGTCGCAACCGGGACCGGCCGGGCCTGCGGGAGGCGCTGGCCGCGTGCCGGGCCGGGGAC
>JALYUK010000119.1 GCA_030853805.1 Actinomycetota bacterium
GCGTTCTGCGCAAACTCGCGCCCGATGCGCTCGGCCTTCGCCGCCGAGACGCCCGTGATCCTCGCCTGCCAGGCCGGGGTGTAGGGGGATTCCGCGTCGTCGTAGCCGCTCGGCCACCGGCCGGGCAGGCCGGGCCGTCCAACGCCGTATTGCGCCAGCATCAAGTCGAAGACTGTGGTGACGAGCCGGCCGGCGACCCGGCGTGCTGGTACGCCGCGCCGGATGACGCCCACGTTGCCCTGACCGGCGTCGAAGCGCGGCATATCGATCGGGACGTTTTCGTCTGCGCCGTCGATCAGGGACAGTTTCGGGTCGATGTCACCGAGGTCGAGGTTCCACTTGCCCTCACCGGTTTCGCCGTACCGGTGGCCCAAGGTGCCCGGCGGGACGATCAACTGGTTGGTGACGGAATCGACCAGCACCGTCTTGAATTCGGCGTTCTCCTGCTCCGGCGTTATCTCGTTGGTGAGGTCCGAGGCGGTCAGGAATTTCCCTGCAGTGTATGTGGTCTCACCGTCGGCATCGCGTGCTTCATCGAGCGTGACCAAGAACGGCAAGTCGGTGAACTTCTTGACGTAATCAGTGAAGTAAGGAGTCTGACGATCGACGTAAAACTCTTTGAGAATCACGTGCCCCATCGCCATCGCCAGTGCCCCGTCGGTCCCCGGCTCAGCCGGCAGCCACTGATCGGCAAACTTTGTGCTGTCGGCGAAGTCCGGTGAGACGACGATGACTTTCTGGCCGCGGTAACGCGCTTCGATCATCCAGTGCGCGTCGGGTGTCCGGGTTACTGGCACGTTGGTGCCCCAGATCATCAGGTAACTGGCATCCCACCAGTCCCCGGATTCGGGTACGTCCGTTTGGTCGCCGAACACCTGGGGGGAAGCGACCGGCATGTCGGCATACCAGTCGTAGAAACTCAGCATCGACCCGCCGATGAGGTTCACGAATCGGGCGCCGGAGGCGTGGGAGACCATAGACATCGCCGGGATGGGAGAGAACCCAGCCACGCGGTCGGGGCCCCACCTCCGGATGGTGTGCACATGGGCGGCCGCGACGATCTCGATGGCCTCGTCCCACGTGGCGCGCACCAGGCCGCCCTTGCCGCGCGCGCGCTTGTAGCGGGCGGACCGCTCGGGATCTTCGGTCACGTCGGCCCAGGCGAGCACCGGATCCTTCAGCCGTGACTTGGCTTCCCGATACATCTCCAGCAGGACGCCACGAATATAGGGGTACCGGGTTCGGGTCGGCGAGTAGGTGTACCAGGAGAAGGAAGCGCCGCGGGGGCACCCACGTGGTTCGTATTCGGGCTTGTCGGGCCCGGTGGTGGGATAGTCGACGGCCTGGGTCTCCCAGGTAATGATGCCGTCCTTGACGTACACGTTCCAGGAACACGATCCGGTGCAGTTCACCCCGTGGGTCGACCGGACAACCTTGTCGTGACTCCAGCGGTCCCGGTAGAACGAATCTCCTGACCGTCCGCCGATCTTTAGCAGGGTGCGGCCATCGGGAGAGACAAGCTGGTGCGGGGTAAAAAACCTACGAGTCTCGATCAAAGAATTGGTCAATCCGCTGTTCATGGTGCCGCTCATGACGGTCCTCCCTCGACTGGCCTGTGATCAATGCCACTGACCGTGCGCTGAGCATACGGGGGTTCGCAGACGGGGGTTGGAGGCGCGTTCGGGGCCGAAGGCGATCTCACCGAAGCCCTCCGCCGGCGCCTGGTGCTGACAAGCTGGGACGTCTTCCCCAACGTGGTGTGGGTGGCAGTTCAGTACCCGCCCACAACCCCGTCGAGCTGCTCCTAACGAGGCCCGACTCGGCTGTAAACAGGCAAAGTGGATCAAGGGCATCGAGTTCGTCGAGCACTTCTCTGAGCTGGTCAGCAGCTACGGAGGACGCTATGCCCGTCCTGGGCGGATCAACAGTCGGTCGGTGAGGTGCCACAGCATCGCCACAAACACCACCGCCCAGGCGCCCAGCGCAACCCAGGACACCACCTCGCCGATGACCCGGACGATCGGCAAGCTGTCGACCTCGCCGAGGTAATGGGCGGCAAGCCCATACATGCCGAGCGGGAAGATGATGCTCCACAGCGTGGGGTCATAGACCAACGGAATGCGATGGGTGACGTGCCGCCACCAGGCCGCTGCGCAGAGGATCGGAATCAGCCAAGTGCCGAAAGCCCAGAACATCACTGAGGTACCGGCCACCAGACCGCGGGTGGCGGCGACCATGGGGGCGTCGGCCATTCCGACGATGCGGGCACCGGCCAGGACGGTGATCGCGGTCGCGCCCATCGCCACCCAGTACACCGGGGTGAGGTCGATCGGGCGCAGAGGGTAGAGCAGGAGCCTGGCGGTGACCAGAACCGCAACGGCCGCGTAGAGAAAGGCGCCGACCGCCCACGAGAAGACAGCAACCAGGGCAAGTTCGTGTCTGCCCCAATCGAGCGTCGGCTCCAGCACAGCGGCGAGCACAGCAACGGACTGGCTCGCCACCACCCAGATGAACCAGGTGCCGTTCGCGCCGGTCAGCGCCGGGCGTATCGACGGGTTGAGCACCGCCGTCCACGGCACGATGTAACCGAGCGCGAACCAGCTCAGCCCCCCGAGCACCAAAAGGCTGATGGCCACGAGTCGGTATCCGTCGACGACGAAGCGGGTACCGAGAACGTCGGTGGCAGCGACGAAGGTGAAGAACCCAAACCCGCGGCGCGGATCGGTGAAGTCCGCGCGCAAGCGATCCCAGAACCGAAGGGCCCGCCAGCAGTGCAGGACGAGGAGGATCACCCAGGCCGCGACGGCTATTACGAACAGGACGACGGACAACGCCATGCGGTTGTTGTTGTGCATGGCGACGGAGATGATGCCTGTCCCCATCACGAGGGCGAAGTAACCGGGATTGAGGGTCGACACGGCCTCGCGCATGGCGCCCGCCGCGCGGCCGCCCACCGTCAGTACCTGCTCCCGATGCTGGGCCACCGACGGCCCGAGCTGCCGGGCTCGTGCGGGACGACGGCCACCCGCTTGCGGTAGACCACGTACAGGCGCCAGATGTACCAAAGCGTATAGCTCCACGCGTGGACGAGCCGGCTGGACGGCCACACGATCCAGATGAGCCAGGCCACGGTGGCATGCAGCTGGTAGATGAACAGCGAGGTCGTCATCGCTTCCACGTCGGGCTGCAAGCTGATCACCCAAGCGGTTCTTGGCCTCACGCCACAGCGCGAGCAGAGGCGAACGCACGTCGGGGACGCACCCGCGACGGCGAGTAGGTGTACCAAGAAAACGACGCACCCCGGGGGCAGCCGCGCGGCTCGTACTCGGGGGAGTCCGGTCCCACCGAGGGGTAGTCGCTCTGCTGCGTCTCCCAGGTGATGATCCCGTCCTTGACGTAGATCTTCCAGGAGCACGAGCCGGTGCAGTTCACGCCGTGCGTCGAGCGGACCACTTTGTCGTGCCGCCACCGCTCGCGGTAGAAGTCTTCGGCCTCGCGCGCACCGGGACGGTGCACCTCGCGGGAGTCCGCAGACGGCTCTCCCGGGGTGACGAACTGGGCCGTGCGCAACAGCCCTTCGATCGGCTCACCGGCCGGAATCAGCGGCGCCAACCCGAGCGTGCCGCTGCTGGCTGAGTTCCGTTCACGCTGGGCCATATGACTACCTCACGTCCGCAGCTGCGCCCGCTTCCTGGTGCCTCGTTCGGGGACGCTACGCCGGATGTTCCTGTCGAACAATGGGAACGGCAAGGTCGACGACGACCGGTGCATGGTCGGAGGCGCCGGTGCCCTTACGCTCGTCTCGGTCGACGTAGGCGTCGGTCACGGCGGCGGTGAAGGCTGCGTCGGCATACACCAGGTCGATGCGTTGACCTCGGTTCTTGGGAAACGCGAGGGCGCGGTAGTCCCAGTAGGTGAAGGGCACCTCGTACTTCAGCGGCCGCGGATACACATCGCTCAGCCCGATCTCCCGCAACGCTGCGAGCGCGTTACGTTCGCGTTCGGTGACATGGGTGCTCCCGGCGAACGCGGCGATGTCCCAGGCGTCGGTGTCGGTGGGGATGATGTTGAAGTCACCGAGCACCGCAAAGGGGCAGTGCTGTGCGCGTTCCTCGCTTACGGTTGCAGCCAGGGCCTCGAGCCAGCGCAGTTTGTACGCATAGTGCGGATGG
>JALYUK010000125.1 GCA_030853805.1 Actinomycetota bacterium
GACCTCGAGGGTTCATCAGCGCACCCAGCAGCGGGTCCATGACGTCACCTTCGACGGCGCAGTCAGGGTGTGGTGGATCAAGAAGAGGTGGCGGTGCGCTGAACTACTCTGCGCGACCACGACGTTCACCGAACACACCGCTGCGGTCCCACCCCGCGCACGCCTGACGACCAGGTTGAAGGAACGCATCGTGGACGCGTTGGCCGGGGAGGTTCGCGCGGTCAGCCGGGTCGCGGCCGAGCTGGGCGTGTCCTGGCCCACGGTGATGCGGCAACTCACGACCACCCGCGCGGCGCACGCGGCACGGGCCGCCGCGCGACCGACCCTGGTGTACGCCTTAGGCATCGATGAACACCGGTTCCGCACCGTGCGCTGGTACCAAGACGATCACCAGAAATGGCAGCGCATCGAACCCTGGATGACCACGCTCACTGACTTGTCTACTGGGCGGGTCATCGGTGTGGTCGATGGGCGCGATAGCGCTTCGGTGCAGGCCTGGCTCAAGGCCCAACCACGCTGGTGGCGCCACAGAGTGCGAACGGTAGCGATCGACCCGGCCGCCTCGTTCCGCGCCGCAGTACGTCACTGGTTGCCGAAAGCAGGGGTGTCAGTGGACCATTTCCACCTCGTGAAGCTCGCCAACGACGTGGTGACCCAGGTGCGACGGCGGGTGTCCTGGGACCGGCACGGGCGCCGCGGACGCGGCGTAGACCTGGCCTGGGCCAACCGGTTACTGCTCCTGCGCGCTTACGACACCCTCTCGCCGCGAGGTGTTCAGAAGTTGAACCACGTCCTGGCAGTTGATGATCCGACCCAGGAGATCGGTGCCGCCTGGGGTGTGAAAGAACAGTTACGCCGCGTGCTGGCGTGCACCACGATCGCCCAAGCCGCAGCCGAGCGGGCCACCTTCAACCGGTACGTCACGTGGGCTGACATGCCCGAAACATCCCGCCTGAAGAAGACCATCGACGCGTGGTGGGCCGCGATCGAAGTGTTCATCACGACCCGGGTCACTAACGCGAAAACTGAGGCCGCGAACGTCACCATCAAAAACATCAAACGATGCGGGCGCGGGTACCGATCACACACCAACTACCAATGCCGGATCATGCTCTACAACACCGCCACCACGGCGGCGTGATCACCCGGCAAGCACCAGGGCATCACGCGCAAAGTTGAAGAGCCTGTTTCACCGCGTCAGCCGTTGAGGAGGAGATCCGGGCCACCCAGGACGCCTTTGATCGCAGTATCCAACGCCAACCACGCCTGTACCGCCCGCCGTGGCTGATCAGGACGCCCGCCACGTTCGAGGTGCTGGCGCGCCATGACCTGACCGCGGTCTCAGGTACGTTCTGTCATCCGTTGGAGGTTTTCCAATGCGACGCAGGGCGTATCGCATTTCGCGCCGTGCAACGTTCACGACCGGGGCGAATCCTGATTTTTCACGATGGGTACAACGGCCAAGGGGCTGACCGGGCCCACACCCTGGATGCTGTTGCGCGCGTGGTGGACACCCTGGGTGAGCGTGGTTGGTCTTTCGTGACGGCCGATATGTTGCTCGGCCTGCCGGCCTATCTTCCCCGGTGATCACCGTCAACGCGCTGATCGCGGTCCTGGCTGCTGTGGGATCTGCGCTGGTTCTCGCGGTTGGTACGGTGCTCCAGCATCAGGCTGGACACGGTCCGCAGGAGCTGACGTTGCGCCGGATGTGGTTACATCCGCTGTGGGTCCTTGGCGCCGTAGCGGGCCTGCTGGCCGTCGGGTTGCACATTGTTGCCCTGGACCATGGTGCGCTCTCCGTGGTCCAGCCCCTGCTGGTCTCGGGACTGCTGTTCGCCCTACCGTTGAATAGCGTCCTAGAGCACCGACCGATCCATCTGGCGGACACAGTGGCCGCCGGTGCGGTAGTCCTGGGTTTGGCGACCTTCCAACTCACTGCCCGACCCTCGCCCGGACAGGCTGTTGCCCAATTACCGGCACTGGCATGGAGCACAGGCCTCACACTTATCCTCGTCGCCGGTGGGGTCGGTGCCGCGATACGCCGTCCCAGCGACCGCGCGTCGTGGCTGGGGTTGGCCACCGGCGCCGCCTACGGGTTGATGGCCGCACTCCTGAAGTCCACTGTCGGCGCCTTCAGTGAGCACGGTGCAGCGGTCCTGACCACGTGGCCCCTCTACGCGTTTGTGGTCATCGGCGCCGGCGCGATCATGCTGAACCAGATCGCCTACAACGCCGGCCCGTTAGCCCTGTCCCTGCCCCTGATCACGATCGTGGACCCCGTAGTTGCCGTCGCGATCGGCGCCATCGCCTTCCACGAAACCATTTCCTCCCACCCCCCGGCCATCGCCGGACAGGTAGCCGGCTTCGCGGTCATGTGCACCGGCATCATCGCCCTATCCCGGCGAGCGGACTGAGCTCCCCACCACGGGCAGAAAGTACCGAGAACTGCCGGACCGCAGGACCAGCCCAGACCTGCTCCACCCGCCGCGTCTGGGGGAGTTCCCCAGCGCGGCGCCAGCCCGCCTTGGGATGGACGGTCATTGCGCATCTAAATGGGCCCAGGCCGTTACGGCTGGACTGTTTCGCCGGTCGTTGTCTGGCGCCGGGAGCCCTATCGGGTGCGATGATGCGTCGGTGGACACTGGTCCCTCAATCAATCGCCGCGGTTCTTATGGGATAGATGCCCCGCATGTTCCGGCGGTCTTCGGTGTGCTATCCGTCATCTTCGTGCTCCTCGGGGTGCTTAATGCACTCCAAGGCGCGATCGTAGGTGTGGTCCTAACCCTGTTGGTCGCGGTGTGGTTCTTCGGCTGTATGGCCAGCTACCTGTATGCCACCAGGGCGGGTAAATTCGTGGTCTGGTCCCAGATCCTCGATGAGCTACACCTGACAGGTACCGAGCAGGTGTTGGACGTTGGGTGTGGCCGCGGTGCGGTGTTGTTGTCAGCGGCAGCACGCCTGGACCACGGCAAAGCCCATGGAGTCGACCTGTGGCGCGGCCAGGATCAAAACGGCAGCGCGAGCGAGATCACCGCCCGCAACGCCGAAGCCGAGGGGGTCGCGGATCGGGTTGAGCTGCACACCGCCGACATGAGCGACCTACCTTTCGACGACGAGTGTTTCGACGTGGTCTTGTCCAGCGTGGCCATGCACACCATCAAACAAAAATCCGGGCGTCAGCAGGCCATCCGTGAGGCACTACGGGTCGTGCGCCCCGGAGGTCAACTAGCGATCGCCGACTTTCGCCACGTCAAGGACTACGCAGAACAACTACGCACCGCGGGGGCAACGAACGTCCATACCCGGGGATTGGGATGGCGGTTCTGGTACGGCGGACCATGGGCGGCCACCCGACTGATCATGGCCACCAAACCAGCATCCCCCGGTCAACCCCCTGGAGGTGGTGTAGCGCTGCGTGATCTCTTCTAAAGGTCAGGCGGTGAGTGTTGGGAGGGTTTCCTTGTCGATGGGGGTGTCGCTGGTGGGCACGATGTCGTACACCTCGGGCAGGGTGTTCTGGACGTAGTCCAGGAGGCGGTCGAACTGGGCGTCAACAGCGGGGGCATCGAGTTGGTCGTATGCCGAATGAAGCATCGCTTTGACCGCTGGCCACATGCTCTTGGATGTGACCGACATGAGGTTCGCCGCGTAGTGGGCCTGTAAAGAATCAAGTGGCGAGTGTTGAGGGGTTGGTGCTTTGCGTGGCGTGCAGGATGGCCGCGGCGTCGGGGAACCGGGTGGGTGCTGGTGTGGGGTGGTAGCCGTCGTTGTCCAGGATGGGCCCGACTTCGCGGACGACGTCACCGATGGTGCGGCGGCTGACTTCGAAGAGTTCGGCGAGGGTGTCCTGGGTGCAGAGTTTTCGTTGATACAGGACGGTGGCCAGGACTCGTTCGGCGTCGGTGATTTTCTGGGTGAAGATCCCACCCCGGCCACCGGGCAGACGTTCACCACCTCGCCGCCGGTGGCGGTGGCGTTGCCGGCGGGAGGCTTGCACGGTTTGCGCACGCTGGGTCATGGCCGCCAGTTCGTCGCGTGAGACCCCGGTCAGGGCCGGGTCGGACAGCCGTTGGGTGATGCGTGAGCGGGTGGGGACGTCGTCGTCGGTGCGGACGAATTGGTGCAGGGCGGCTGCCGTAGCAAAGCGCAGGGTGCTGGGGGCGATCGGGTAGCCGTGCTCGCTCAGGAGTTGACGGGTCTCGGCGATGACCTGGCCGATGGTGTTGGGGTTGATCCCGAGCAGGTCGGACAGCACGGTCTGTGAGCAGGTTTGCCGCTGGTACACGATGGTGACCAGGACTCGGTCGGCGTCGGTGAGCAGGCTGGTGCTGCCGGCGCCGCGCGCCCGGCGTCGCGGTCCACCTCGCTGCTCGTATCGCCGCTGAGAGGCTTGAGCGGCCTGCGCCGCAGCCAGCGCGCCAGTCAGGTTGGTCAGCTCGGTCGAGCTCATGCCGGTCAGCCGTGGATCGCCCAGCAGGATCAGTGCCTGGTCGCGGGACCGGGAGCGATCATTGGCGCGCAGCGGTGCCACGGCCGGCGCGTTGCCCGGCTCGGCGGCCGCCTCGATGGTGTAGTTCCACTCCCCGTGATGGGCGTGTGCCCGGATCGGCAGAGCCAGCAGTTCTTGGCGCGTCACCGCGATCCCTAGGGGGTAGCTGTTCGGGTCCAGCTCGGCGGCAACCCGCATTCCGGCCCGGGTGCGGGTCGTGGCAATCGTGGCGACGACCTCGTGGCTGGTCAGCGGCCGACCCCTCCAGTTCATCGTGATCTGCGCGAACAGCCGATGCTCGATCTTGTTCCACTTGCTCGTTCCTGGTGGGAAGTGGCACACCGTGACCGACAGACCTGTCTCGGCAGCCAGGGCCGCCAGCTCGGCCTTCCACAGGCGGTACCGGTAACTGTTCGATCCACCGGCGTCGGCAGTGATGAGCAGCCGCGTGGCGTGCGGGTAGTCCAGCGACCCCCGGGCCTGCCACCAGCCTCGGATCGAGGCGACCGCGAACGCTGAGGTGTCGTGGTCCACGCCGACACTGACCCACCCGGTGTCCGCGGCCACGTCGTACACGCCGTACGGAATGGCCTGCGCGGTCCCCGGACCCATCGAAAAGAAGCTGTGGTCCTCCACACGCACCGGGTCGGCCTGAGGTCGCCATTCCCGCCCGGCCACCGGGAACTGTCCCAGATGCTCCTTCTTCTTCGCGTCCACACTGATCACCGGCTCGCCCGCGTCCCGGTGATCCTTGACCTGATCGTTGATATAGCGGAACTGGGCATCACGATCGGGATGCTGCTTACCCTCCAACGTCTTCGCGGTCCCTTGCAGGCTGAAGCCGTTATCCCGCAACACACTCCCGACCGTCGGCGCCGAGACCGGATGACCCTGGCCCGTCAGCTCCTGCGCCAAGTGCCGCAACGACTTGGTCGTCCACCGCAGCGGCGACATCGGATCCCCACGCTCATCCGGCTCCACCAGCGCCAGCAGCGACGCCACCAGGCCAGGGTCCTGCTCGGCCGCTGGCTTACGACCCCCACCGGGTCCTCGAGACCGCCCGACTGCCAGCACGTCGTCGACACCGTCGAGGTCGCTGATCCCTCGGTGCACCGTCGTGGCGCTCACCCCCGCCGCCTGCGCCACGGCCCGCACCCCGCCATGTCCCAGCAACCGGGCCTCGGTAGCCAACGCCAGCCGCTGCTGACGCTCGTTCAGATGCGGCAGCAACACCTCGAACCGGGTCACGAGTTGTCCGCGGACCTCCTCATCGATGCGCATACCAGATCATCCCGCGCCAACCGAGAAATAACCAACTTAATTTCTTACAGAT
>JALYUK010000142.1 GCA_030853805.1 Actinomycetota bacterium
GGGATGGGTGTGCGGCCTCGTAGTACTGGTTGCGGCCTCCTGGGTAGCCGGGGCGATCGGTCTAGGCCCATGGGAACGAACCGCGATTACCGCCGTAATCGTTTTCGTACTTTCGTGGCCGTCTCCCGGATCGAGCGATACGAAGGCCCGCGGGAATTCTTGGGTGACGTCCCGCTGAGTGGTGGGGTTTCGTCACACGGTGGCCAATAGATCGTGTTGGCCGTAGGTCGGTGATCTGGGGTGAGAAAACTCTCCGTCGGGCCACCAGCCGCTGCCGAAATGCCTTCCTCTTGGATCACGTTCGTAGTCGTGAACGCCAACAAGGCCTCCGGTGCGTGGTGTGGAGCGTGCTCTATTGGCCGTCGCGCTCCAAGATGACCAGGACCTCAGAACTCATGCTCTTCCAGGTGCTGCTGACGACGTGCCAGCCGTCGGCGGCATTGCTATTGAGTGCTGCCTCCAAGCTCTCCGGGTCAAAGCTTCCTGTGAAGCGGCGGCCTTTCT
The DNA here is from genome assembly GCA_030853805.1 of Actinomycetota bacterium. Taxonomy (GTDB): domain Bacteria; phylum Actinomycetota; class Actinomycetes; order Actinomycetales; family Dermatophilaceae; genus Allobranchiibius. The sequence continues at coordinate 505 of JALYUK010000142.1, forward strand.
CAATGTGTACCTTGTACTGCTTGCCGGTCATTTCAGATCTCCCATGGTTGTTGTGTTTGACGCATCATGCATCCCTGGTGATCTGTTCGTCTCGAGCCGGGCGCCGGGCAGATGTGAAGCTCCTTTCCTTGTGTCCCGGCTACTCGAGCGACGTAGGCACCGCACCCCCGCCCATGGGGTCGTCCCTTTGTCAACTCAGAGCTCGGTCCAGGATGCGCCGACGTCCGGACTCCAGGACAGCGCTGGACAAGGTGAAGCCTCCGATGAGTACAAACAATAGGTAAACGAAGTCGCCACTCGTCTTATTTACGACTCCGGCTGCGAGCATCGTCGCGACCCACACGAAGGACATCTGCAAGATCATTCGACCGTAGGCGGCACTCAGCTGCTCCCGGATCCGGTCGGTCATCACGTTGCCCCTCTCACTCGCTGCACGTGTCTTTCAGCGTTCCTGAAGCCCCCAACGGACGCCAGGGCCGAAAGCCCTCCCACCATCTGCCTGCATCAATCTGCTCTTCCCTTCGGACGCCCGGCCATTTTTGACATCGGCCCTACGAAGTCCTAAATCCTGTGCACGGCGCCGTTCTGCGTACCGGTACCGATCCCTCACCGGGTTGGCGAGGCTGACCTCAGGCCACGTCCCGAGGACGCGGTGACATGCTCACGGCCTTGCGTCGTGACGATCAAATGCTGGCATTGGTGTAGATCGCGGCCAGGCTGCCCGGATGGGAGGCCGCCTGCGCGATGACGTCAAGATCTCGACCGGACGACACGTGCACGACGGGGTGACCATTGGGCCAGGATCGCCACGCAGAACCAGGTACGTGCCTGACGATCACGGTGCCGAGGTAACCGCCAGCCTCGAGATCCAAGATAGAACTGACCGCTGGGTCACCGGACCAGGTTGCCACGAGACGATCCAACGCAGGAAGGCTGTCGGGAGCATCGTCCAAGTCGATGCCGCGGTCAACGGCCCAGGCTCGTAGGTGCCTACATTGACCCATCAACTCAAACGTTGCCGTCGGATCGGCAGCACCGGCAGATCCCCAGACAACCACCCCACGAGCGATCCCGTGCTTCGGCCCGGGCAGCCACTGCCGCCATTTCCCGTGCATGAATTCAGGGTCCCACGAGGTCCCGAAGCACCGCAGAGTTCTTGTGCACTCGGTCCGCCCACCGATCCTCAATCGGTACATGGAGATTGGTTAGGGGCAGCAGTCGCAGGAGGTGTTTGAAGGCTCGCCCGTGGGGTTGGGTGTGGCGCAGCAGGTGTCGCCGTGCCAGGCGTTCCAGCCTTCTCGAAGTGCGATCGCCGCGATGGCCAGGCCAGCGAGGGGGTCTGCCCACGACCAGCCGAACCAGGCGCTGACGAGGAGGCCGACCAGCAGAACAGCGGACAGGTAGGTGCACAGCAGGGTTTGCTTGGAATCAGCTACGGCGGTCGCCGAATTCAGTTCCCTCCCAGTGCGGCGCTGGGCCCAGGACAGTACGGGCATGATCAGCAGGCTGAGCGCGGCCAGCACGATGCCCACTGGTGAGTGCTGGGCCTCGCCGCCACCGATCAGACTTCGTACAGCATCGATCGTGACGAGTGCTGCCAGCCCGAAGAATGAGAACGCGATGACGCGCAGCGTGCGCTGTTCGCGTGCTTCTGGGTCAGGACCTGCGAACTGCCAGGCGACGGCGGCTGCCGAGGAGACCTCGATGATCGAATCGAGGCCAAAGCCCAGCAGCGCCGAGGATGAGGCTGCAGCACCAGCTGCCAGCGCGATGACCGCCTCGACCACGTTGTAGCTGATGGTGAGGATCACGAAGATCTGGATGCGTCGAGAAAGGACCGCGCGCCGTTGCGGTGTCAGCCGATGGGTGGACACGGCAGTCATGCGCCGGGTCCGCTCAATTGGGGGTTGGCGAGGTCACCGGCACCGCAGCATTCGGGATCAACCACGAGGGTTAAGTCCACTAGGTCCTGCAGGACGCGTGCTATTCGCGGGTCGGCCAGTTCGTATCGCGACCGCCTGCCTTCGGGCCGTGCGACTACCAGTCCGCAGCCGCGTAAGCACGCAAGGTGATTCGACAACGCTTGCCGCGATACGCCCAGCGCCTCGGAGAGATCGGCCGGGTACGCGGGACCATCACGCAGCGAGAGCAACACCCCGGTACGCGTGGAGTCCGACAATGCGTGCCCGAAACGGGCAAGCGCCTCAGTCGGCGTCGCTAACAACATGGTCAGATAGTACACAGAATCATGTATTCATGAAAATATGAACTC
>JALYUK010000160.1 GCA_030853805.1 Actinomycetota bacterium
TTTTCTGTGGGTGGTGCGTTGACCGCACCTGGTACTGACTCCACGGCGGCGCGGTTGGCGGAGTGGGGGCGTACTCACCATCTCGGGTTTGTCGTGACGTCACTGGAGCAGGCGCAGTACGCGATGAATAAGCCCTCGACGGGTGGGACAGTTGCCGGTGGTATTCCCACCATCGGCCCTGTCGGCGGATCGAGACCGACGCCATCTACCCATGGACAGAAGACTGCTGCCGTGCCGGCGCCGATCACTCCGTTGGCTCCGTCGAGTTTGCCGCGCGAGGGCCAGTGGCAGGTTCTGTATTCGGTCAAGGGGGCTCCTGCGGCCCGGGTGGCGCTGTTGCGCCCGGACACGGTGCACACGTCCTACCTGGTGAACGTGGTGTGGATGGATCCCAACTTGGTGAAGTTCAGGCTCTTCCAGGGGTATCAGGTGCCCGGCGGTAAACAGGTCGCGCCGAACAAGCTTGCGGGAGCCGACGTCAATAACGTTCTTGCGACGTTCAACTCCGGGTTCCAGATGGTTGATGCGAACGGTGGGTACTGGCAGAACGGAACCACCATCAAACCGTTGGTGAAGGGCGCGGCGTCGATGATAATGACCAAGGACGGGCATCTGAGTGTGGGTGCGTGGGGTGGGGGCGCGCCGGGTAAGGATGTTGCTGCGGTGCGACAGAACCTGCGCCTGATGGTTCAGGGCGGGAAGATTTCCCCGCTGGTGGCCAACCCGAATATCAAGGTGTGGGGACAAACGGTGGGTAACGCCTCCTTCGTCTGGCGCAGTGGTATCGGGGTCCGCAAAGACGGCACCGTCGTGTTCGTCCTCGGACCGGCCATGGACGTACAGACCCTCGCGAACGTCCTACAGCACGCGGGGGCGGTCAATGCGATGGAGCTGGACATCAACCAGGATTGGACCAACTACCTGACCTACACCCACCCGGCACCGGGTAAGGCCACCCCGACCCGACTCGGGGTGGACAACAGCCCGAACCTGGTGCGGTACCTGCACCCTTCGACCAGGGACTTCGTCGGTGTCTTCGGACGCTGAAGCCGCCCAGCAGGCGCCGCCTCACACTACCCAGGCGCGAGACCTTCTCAGGCTGTGTCGGCCCAAACAGTGGATCAAGAATTTGCTGCTGCTGATGGCACCGTTGGCGGCGGGAGTCATTCAACACCCGGGTGTGCTGCTGCGGCTGCTGGTCGCGTTCGTCGCGTTCGTTTTGGCATCCTGCGCGGTGTACGTCGTCAATGACCTCAAAGACGTTGAGCTGGACCGAGTCCATCCAAGCAAACGAGCCCGGCCCCTGGCCAGCGGGGCAGTCTCAATGACCGCCGCCCGCCGCATGGCCCCTGCCCTGGTCGCCGCTGCAGTAGTAGCGGGGCTGCTGGACGGGTGGCAGGTCGCTGTTGTCGTCACCGTTTACATCGCCGCGTCGCTGCTGTATTGCTTTCGGATGAAGCACGAAGTAGTCCTGGACCTGGTCTTCGTGCTGAGCGGGTTCCTACTACGCGCAATCGGCGGAGGGGTCGCCGCCGGTGTCCCTTTGTCGCAGTGGTTCCTACTCACGGCCGGCCTGGGTGCGTTGTTCGTCGTTGCTGGTAAGCGTTACGCAGAAAGGGTGCTCGCCGAGCGCAGTGGGGTTTGGGCCAGACCGGTCCTGCGTGAATACAGCCTCAGTTACCTACGTTTCGTGTGGACTGCCGCCGCCGCTGCGCTGCTGGTCGTGTACTCGCTGTGGACCTTCACCATCACTCCCGGTAACCAGGCCTCCTCATGGGGTCTGCTCTCGACCATCCCATTCCTGGTGGTGGTCCTGCGCTACGCGGTGATCGTGGATCGCGGCGGCGCCGGGGAACCAGAAGACATCGTCATCGCCGACCGGATGCTGCTCGGTTCGGCCGTGGTGATGCTGGCGCTGCTGACGGTAGCCATCTACAGCTGAACCGCACGCGATGGACCAATCAGTTCAGACGGGCAGCCGACGGAACGCCGCGTACGGTAGGTGCCGCATCGCGGACATCACCCACCGCATCGCGCCTGGTACCCACACGATCCGCTGACCCGAGGCCAACCCGGCCAGGATCGCGTGGGCAACCTGGCTGGGGTCCTGGCTCAACGGAGCTTCCTGCAGGCCTGCGGTCATCGGGCTACGAACGAACCCGGGTCGCACAACCATTACGTGCACCCCATCAGAGCGCACCGCCTCCCCAAGGCCCAGGTAAAAACTGTCCGCCCCCGCCTTGCTCGCGCCGTAGGCAAAGTTGGAGCGCCGTACTCGTTCGCCGGCGACACTCGATAACAACACCAGAGCCCCACGCCCCTGCGCACGGAGACGGTCAGCCGCCAGGACACCGGCCAGTACGGCACCACGCACGTTCACATCCACCATCCGCAGTGCCGCATCGACGTCTTGCCAGGCCGTTTCCTGGTCTCCGAGCACACCGGCCGCGACCAGGACAACGTCGACATCGCCGCCGGTGTTCAGCGCTGCTTCGATTTGTTGTCGCGCACCGTCCCCGGTGAGCTCCAAATCCTGCTCAACAACCAGGGCGCCCTGCACGCGTAGTTGTTCAGCCGTAGCACGACGAGTGTCAGAGTCACGCGCGGCCAGCACCACCTGCAGGCCCGGGCGACGCGCCAGCCACCGTTCGACGGTGGCCACCGCAATAGCCGACGTGCCGCCAATGATCACGACCCGCTGCACGTTCTGCACGGCATCCTTCATAGGTCAACCCTGCGGGACAAATCGGACATGAACACTCCTCGTGGGTCGAATTGGCTTCGTAGCTGGTTCCATTCCTCCAGCCGGGGGTACATCGCATGCGCCGAGTGGGGCGTCATCCGGGAATCCTTGGCGAAATACGAACGCCCCCCAACAGCCAGGACACGCTCATCAAGGCGGTCCAGCAGAGCGCCCACCTGCGGATCACCCGCCGGTATGTCCATCGTGATGGTCCACCCCGGCTTCGGGAACGACAAGTACCCCTTGTTGCCTGGGCCCATTCGCTTTAGAACCGTAAGGAACGACGCGAGCCCGTGCCCACTGAACGTCTCGACCACCTCCCGGATTGTCTCAGCAGCCTCCAGCGGCACCAGCACTTGATACTGCAAAAACCCGGTACCGCCGTAGATGCGGTTCCAGTCCGCGACACCGTCCAAGGGGTGGAAGAACGCCCCGACCGACTGCGGCTGATCCGCGCGCTGCGCAGGAGCAATCCGGAACCAGAGTTCGTTGAAGGCCCCGACCGTGGCCCGGTTGAGTAAACCGCCGGGAAAGATCGGCGGCGCCACCACCCTGGTGTGTGCCGGGACAGCCAGCGGATTTCGAGCAGCTCGGGCACTCAATTCGTCCACGGTCGCGAATCGGCCGCGAGTCAGTACTGACCGGCCCAACGAACGGCCGCGCGCCAGGCAGTCCAGCCATGCGACCGAGTAGGGATAACGGTCGTCGTCCTGCATCGCCGCGAGCACCGCGCCCAGGTCAGGACATCTCAACGTGTCGACCAGCACCGTGGAGGTACTGACATGCTTCATCCGCACCCGGGCACGCACGATGACACCAGTGAGACCCATCCCACCGACCGTTGCCCAGAACAGTGGGTCCACGCTTGTCAGCCGGTGAGTCTGTCCGTCACCGGTGATCAGGGTGATTTCCTGCACATGATCACCGAAGCTGCCGTCCACATGATGGTTCTTGCCGTGCACGTCTGCCGCGATCGCCCCACCAACGGTCACCTGCCGGGTGCCAGGTGATACCGGCACAAAAAGTCCCAGCGGGAGTAGGGCACGGATCAACTGATCGATACTGACACCGGCCTCCACCTCGACCACACCACTTACGGCATCAATCGCCAGGATCCTGTCGCGGCCGGTCATATCCAACACTGTGCCGCCGCCGTTCTGCGCCGCGTCGCCATAACTGCGACCCAACCCACGGGCCAACACCCCCCGCCCACCAGCTCGCGAGATAACCTCAGCAATCTGCTCCTCCGAACGCGGAGCAACAATCTCCGCAACCGACGGACACGTATTACCCCACCCGGTCAACGTCCTGCGGCTGATCACGGATTCATCCAGCAAACTCACGAGAACACCCTACTGAGGTCAGCTGCACGGAAACGGCTGGTCCCCCGGGTAGTCCACAGCCGACAATCCGGCAATTAGGCTCGGCGGGGGAGTAGCCGGTGAGACGTCGCGTCATCCATGGTTTATGAGACTGCGCCTTCGGGCGGCTCAAAGTGGCGGTTTGAGTGTCCACAAGACGTCTCACAACCTCACCCGGTTACCCCATGTTCTGAGATGAGTTGTGAGACGCTTCAGGGATGGCCCGCACACGAGGTTCGAGCACCGTCGGTTACGTCCGGGTGTCCTCGATCCCGCAACACACCCAGCTGCAACACGACGCCCTCGAGCAAGCCGACTGTGTACGAGTGTTTGAGGACAAGATCTCCAGCCGCGTCGCCCACCGGCCCGGGCTGACAAAAGCGCTGGACTACCTGCGCGATGGGGACACCTTGTGCGTCTGGAAACTGGACCGGCTCGGGCGATCGGTCAAAGAAGTCCTCACCCTCGCTGACGATCTACACGAACGCGGTGTCGGCCTGCGGATCCTGACCGGGCGCCTGTCCGGCACCTACGCGCCCAGTGGTGAGGGGAAGTTCTTCTTCACGATGATGGCCGCGTTCGCGGAACTGGAGCGAGACATGCTGCACGAACGCACCATGGCCGGCCTGGCAGCCGCTCGCGCCAAAGGCCGTGTCGGTGGGCGCCCCGTCGCGATGGACGCCGACAAAATCGCCGCCGCAGCAGCCCGGCGTGCCAAGGGTGAAAGTC
>JALYUK010000172.1 GCA_030853805.1 Actinomycetota bacterium
CGAACCTGACCGGGCGGGTGCTTACGCGGGCTTGATGGTTGGTGTGGCGGAACGCGTCGATTGGGCGCACTGGTACCTCAACGATCACCCACAGAGTTGGTTCGGTGATGGTGATAGTTGCTTGCTGGGGTGCATTTGCGGGGACACGGGCTGCTGGCCACTGACCGCGAAGGTCACCACGCCGCGCGGTCAGGTCATCTGGTCGACGTTCCGCACCGGCCATCGATCGTGGGATCTGCGCGCGTTGGGACCGTTCTTCTTCCGTCGAGCCCAGTACGAGGCAGCCCTTACAGCTGCACAATGAGCGATTCCACCCATCGGGCACCGAAGCCTCGACGTTCCGCCGCAAGCACGGCAGATACCAGGACGAACTAGGCCGTGAGATCGCTTTTGCCGATCGGCATACGGGCTCTGGCCGATAGCCTGACTTCTCGATCCGTACTCACCGGCTACGTCACGTCACGACGTCATTCCATGAGGCCGCTATGGCAGCAGCTCGCTGCTCAACCGAAGGTGGTGGAGATCAGGGGATACCTCTGGTACAAGCTACGAGATCATTTCGGTCTCGACCCCACCAGCTGTGCTGCGGATGAAATCACCGACCGGCTCGTTTCGTTGGCCACCAGCTGGAACACCGACTCGTAACAGGATCGTGCATCGGGGCGCATGTCATTCGCCGATCTTCAGCGAGACGATCTCCATCGTGGTCGGGAAGTCGTGGTCTTGCCCCTCGCTGCTGTTGCGACCGCTAGGTGGGTAGAACTATTCATATGTGCGTGAGGAGAACCGCGGTTTGATGGAGGCCTCGATAATCCTCTGCTCGTCGTCATTGCCTGAGAGGCCCGTTATGCATCGTTCTGCCAGCCGTACCGGTGTCGTGTTAACAGTTGGTGCACTTCTGCTGTGCGGGTGCGGTTCTCGCACCGCGGGAACTGCGAGGGCGTCCTCGCCCTCCGCGTCGAAGGTTCCAGCGAGTACGGCCGCGCCGACAGTTGTCGTTGACCCACTGGCAACCCTGACCCGCGCTGACCTGCAGTCCGCGCTGCTGACCCCCGCCCAGGTTGCGGTCTTCACACCGAAGATGACCCGGGAGACACCGACGTCCCTGGGGTCCTCCAGAACCGTGGGCAAGGGAGGAACCTGTTCGGTTCTGGCGAACCTGGTGGACAGCGGGGCACCCTTTCGAAAAGGAGGCGCGAAAGCCGATATGGCACAGGTGTCCTACGTGAATGTCACCGCTGTTGAATGGAAGCAAAAGAAGGTCCGGGGGATTAGTCAGATCGTGCAAGTGGTGCCCGGAGGTGATCTAGCACCGGTACTGGGACGGTTCCGCGCTGCCGTTGCGGGGTGTTCCACCCCGTTGATCAACCAGGACGGGACGCGTATGAAGTTCAGTTTGTTGCCCGATCCCAGGGGTTTGGGAGCCCACGCCATCACTCTGAAATCGATCTCGGTCAACCCACCTGGCGCCCACGGCATCCCGCTAGAAGGGGTCTATGAGATTGCCGCGTCGGGGCCCAACGCAATCTCCATCGGGACCATGGGTTACACCAGCGCAGAACGAGCAAAGATCACCGCGCGAGCTTGGAATAACCTCGTAACCCGTCCCTGACAACACGCGGCTGCTCAGATCAACATCGGGCCCCGCGACGTGGTCCCAGTTCACGATCCGCTTGCGGTCGTGGTCACCGCGACCGTGTTCCGTACAAATTCCCCGGGTGGGACTGTCCAGCTGGTGTGAGCTCGAAGACCGATTTGCCGCCCACTAGGTCCCACCCGGGGATCGCGCATTTTCTCGATCGCCCTCCTCGTGGGTCTCCTTTTCGTCGTTGTCGCCTCAGTTGCCGCGGCGACCCGCGGGGACTGGCCTCTGGCTCTGGAGCCACTGCTCATGTTCGCGATCGCCATGGGCCTATGGGCCTATAAGCGGCGACGGTCACGCCACCGGCGCGTGTAGGTACTTCTTCGCCCGCTACCCGGACCTGTCTCTGTCGCCGATCCTCGCCCGGGACGGGATCCCGGTCGCACACTGATGGTCGGCTTGGTGGCATCCTCGGCGGCATGCGATCACGAGAGGCCGGCCCGGGTGACCTATTGGTGGTGGCGCCGAATGGTCGTGGGGTGTGGATCTGCGCGGTGCCCCGTGGTTACACCTTGCGGGAAGTAACAGATGGATCTGGTCAGATATCCGGCCAGATCGCTGAAGGCGCGATCCACGCTCTGCAGTGGGCGATCGCACAGACGAGCACGCGGTGGGTTGTGGGTGTGTTGTCGGCGGACACCGAGGCATGGGGTGGCCAACGCAGGTTTTACTGCGCGTATGTGGATGATGCGCAACTGGCGGATCACTTGCAGATGGTGGCCGACCAGGTTGCGTCCGGGATGATCCCTGTTCCGTTGCCTCGTGACTGGCGGTTCAGGCGCCGTCCCATCAAGAGCAAAATATCCAACTACTGACGATGCCGACCTCGCTAGCTGATCCCGTCCCGGTCATCGATCGCTGACTGGCGACGATTTGGCGGGCGGTGTGTGCCATTCACAAAGCGACCCAGTAGTGGCGCGCGAGCCCGTGATCGTCTTCCAGGACATGTTGGAGGACACCACCGCAGCGTTCAATCGTTGTGATCGACCCGAGGTTGTCGTCACGACAGGCCAACCCACACCCTGGCATCGCAGCGTCACGGGCCCGATCCAGGACCTGCGTCAGAGCCCAAGTAGCAACGCCTCGTCCACGCGCGGAAGGGCGGATGCCGTACCCGATATGCCCGATCACACGGTGCCCGACCTCTCCGTAGGGACGCAGGGCAATACCGCCCAAGACCGCGTCGCCTTCAACAATCCACCAGAACGTTTCTGGCCCTGAACGCAACCATTCGACCCACCCGCCAAATACCGCTGCGCTCTCCAGATCATCACCAGCCTGCACTGCAAAACCGTCCTCGTGCAGGCCTGGCCCCCACTCACGATGCGACTCCAGCCACTCCTCGTGCCGGTCGCGGGCCGGGCTCACCAGTTCCAGCATGCCGTGACGCTACGCACCGCAGGAGGATCGCTGACTGGTGATTGGTGATTGGTCATCGACCGTCGGCTGTTTTGTGCTCAGGGGCGGGGTCGGTCCGCAGTCGTGAGTACATGTACATGTCACAACGCTGACCACCGACGGGCTGCCAACTTCGTAGGAGGCCCTCACGGGCAAAGCCAGCTCGTTCTGCGGCACGCCAGGAGCCTTCGTTCCACGGTTCCACATACAGTTCCAACCGGTGCACATCCGGCAAGGTCAGGGCCCAAGTCGACACCATCTGCAGCGCGTGGTGAGCAATCCCTCGACGACGAGCAGAAGCCGCAACCCAGTAGCCGACACTGGCTCGTCCTTGGTGATGCGGCCACACCCCAATCTGCCCCATACCGAGGTCTGTCCCGGCGTCGGCGATGACAAAGGAGTACCCCTGTCCGCTCTTGGCTCGATCTCGCTGTCGCTCAATGAAGGCCTGCACCGCGGCTATCGCGGCGGGACCGGTTGGCACCGTGGTGATCAGCGGTATCAAGGGATCAGTGCCGGCTTCAGCCACCAGCGCAGCGTCCGCGTCGGCGAAAGCACGCAGCAACAATGGCGCATCCAGCAGTCGTGGCACTTCGAGGTCGGTCAACACTGAGCCATCCTGGCATCGTCGACCATTCCGAAGCGGGATCGACTACCGCTGCACCCTCACGAGTCGGTCGGCTGGGTCTGGAGAAGTTGCATGGCGCCGCCACGCGCTGCCCGCCGGTCGAAGGTCACTGTGTAGTTGCACCCTGCGGCGCGGCCGAGCTCGGCAACAACCGCATCCGCGAAGTCCAACCCATCAGGGCTAGCGCCCAGCGCAGCTCGCACCACGTCGTCTTGGTCAACTCGAAGTTCCCGCGCGTCCAGGAGACCTCCCACCAGTTCGGCGCAACGGTCGACGCTCACCATGTAGGCGCGTCGCAACACCCAATACAGCTCAACGACGGTCACCAGACTCAGATAGCCGGGTTCGGTCTCGGTCAGCCCCTCAATCAATGCGGACGCCGCGGCCGATTGGTCCGGATCGTCTTGCACCAGATACCGGACGACAACATTGGTGTCGAGCCCGATCACTGACTATCCGTAATAGCAGCCGTAGCGATGGCCTCGTTCATCTCGTCGATGCTGACTGGCCGGTGCGGCATCGGCACGCTCCCCTTGAGATCCCTGATCGACGCCGCCTGCGGGTGAATCTCGTACCCATCCGCAGTGGCCACGAAGGCAAGCCGTGATCCAGGCCGTAGACCGAGCCGAGCCCGCACGTCGGCCGGTATCGTGATCTGACCCTTACTGGTGACTGTTGCAGACGCCATGATTCCCTCCTTACTACGTGTAAGGAAGTGTATTCAACCAGTTGGCATCTCGTCCACAAGCCGATTCTGAAACGGGGCGGACGAGCGACGGGGGAACTCCATCGTTTGATGATGGGCAGATGCGGTGTCGCTGATCGCACCGAGGTCACATCGATCGACCTAGGGTCGCGCGGAACCTATTCCCGAACCACCGGCCAGGGAGGCACACAATCTTCACCATGTCTGTGAGAGCCGTCCTCTGGGATGCCGACGGCGTCCTCCAACACACGCCTGACTGCTCCTGGGACCTAGCGGCCCAGGTCGTTGCGCAATTCCCTGACCCGTTGATCGGCGCTGCAATCGACGAGGACCGAATCCGCGCAACGGTTCACCGACTCGGCCTGGACGATCACGTCGAGGACATCCTTTCCGTGTGGTCCACTTTCGATCTGCTAGCGCCAAGTCTGGAGGTCGTGTCCCTGGTGCGAGCAGCGGGAACTGCGTGTTATCTCGCCACCAATCAGGACTCCTACCGGGCTGCGGGCATGCGTCAGAACACTGCGTACGACCAGATCCTCGACGGGTTGTACTTCTCGTGTGACATCGGCATTGCGAAGCCCTCGCGAGCCTTCTTCAAACACGTCGTCACCGACCTGGGCCTCGTGCCGGACCAACTGCTGTTCCTCGACGACCAGTCAAAGAACATCGCGGGTGCCCGATCAGCCGGACTCAACGCGGAGCAATGGGCACATGACGACGGAGTCGCACGGCTAACGGACATCCTGCACGCCCACGGTGTCCGGGTGGACCAGGCCCGCGACGAGTCTTGCCAGTACCCCTCAGATGCGGCCAACGATCAAGAGCACCGGTGTCGGCTTATCGGATGTCTTGGCGAGGTGGGCTCGTGCGGACGATTTGGAACGTCTGGTCGTTCTTTTCAGTGATGGGTCGGCGCACGAGGCGTGCCTCTTCGCAGAAGCCGGCCAGAGTTAGCTGCCCCCAGACCTGCTCCGCAGTGCGGTTGAAGCGAGTGAGGCTCACGTCATAACCAAGCTTGCGAAACCCGGCACCGACGTCTGAGACTCCCTCGCCTGCTTGGAATGCGACCAGCATGACTCCGCTGGGTCGCAGCACTCGACGAGCCTCTTCAAACACGGCGGGCAGGTCCGAATCGGCCACGTGAATGATCGAGTACCAGTAGACGACCCCATCGAAGCGGTCGTCAGGAGAGGGCAGGTGAATGATCGAGGCAACCTGGGTGGCGATGTCCGGGTGATCACGATGAGCCATCGCGATCATCCCCGGCGACAGATCCACGCCACGGACCACGCATCCCCGGTCCGCCAGATACTGCGAAATGCGACCGTTGCCGCACCCGGCGTCCAACACCTCGGGCCCGTCCCCGACCAGCAGCGAGATGAAATGGTCGATCATCGCCAGGTCCACCGCCTGCTCCGGCTCAGTACCGGCAAAGCGAGAGGCGTACTCCTGCGCCAACGCGTCGTATGCCGAACGAACCTCAACGGTCAGCGCATCACCATCCACAACAACAGTGTCTCCGCCAGCCGGCAACATCGCTGGATGCTGATCCGCACGCGGGGTAGCTGGCATTCTGGGACCACCCCTCGGGGCCGTCCCGGGCTGGTCCGTAGCAATCACTCGCCGGTTCACCGGGACACGATCCCTGACCGTTCGTCGTACCGCTTCGGGCTCACGTTTGGCGGTCGAGATGTGATGCTGACCGAGGCCGGCGGCTGTGCAGATACGCGCGCCCTAGATTGCTGGTGATGGACTACTTCGGCCAGGAAGACTTCCGTGTTCGACTGGATTGGGGACCTGCCGGTGCCCAGGCCTGCGCAACTGACGTCAGTGTGGTGGTCGACGTGCTGAGTTTTTCTACCTCGGTATCGGTCGCGACAGAGCGCGGGATGAAGGTGTACCCCTATCCCTGGAACGATCACCGCGCAACGGCCTTCGCGGCTGAACGCGAAGCGGTACTCGCGGTCGGTCGCCTCGAGGCAGTGCAGACCGCAGCGGTCCGCGCGCCTTCTCTGTCGCCGGCCGGGCTTCTGAGATCCCACCCGGCCCCCCGGCTCGTGCTTCCCTCGCCCAATGGATCAACGATCGCTTCCGCGCTCAACAGCACTGGCTCAACAGTGGCCATCGGTTGTCTGCGAAATGCACGCGCAGCCGGTCTGTGGGTAGTGGCTCAGTTGCATGCCGGTCGCTCGATCGCCCTCATCGCCGCGGGTGAGCGGTGGGCCTCGGATGCCTCACTTCGGCCGGCTCTGGAGGATCACCTCGGTGTGGGTGCCATCGCCTCGCAGCTGGTCTCAGCGGGATTTGGCCCCGTGTGCAGTCCCGAGACCCTCGCCGCTGCGCATCTCTACAACGCCACACCTGATCTGCGTAATGCCCTCCGAAACTGTGTCAGTGGACGTGAATTAGCGGCGCGTGGCTTCGAGGAAGACGTCGACGTCGCAGCACAACTTGACGCCGCCACTGGCGTCCCGCTCCTTCGCGAGTCGGCATTCAGTATCTGAGCCAGTTCAACGACAACGCGTACCCCTTTGCCGCTGACCAGGCTCTTGGGTGCACTGCTCGTCGGTCATTCCAGGCGGCCGCCGCAGCGTCAACATCACCTCGCTGGCATCGTCGCTCAAGCAGGTCAAGTGGTGATCGCGCGGATGAGCAGGTGCTCGTTATCCCGCAGCCACTGCTCTCTGCGGTGGATCCGGTCCCCGATCCCGTCGCTCCACATTGTTGCCCACCCACCGCCCTGCGTGCGGGCACGGTTCTCCATCGAGTGCCAGGTCCGCTGCGCCGTCGAGATCGCGACCGGCACCACCCATTGACGCAGCTGATCGTCCAAGCCGTACGCGTCTACAAGCAGGCGGCCCCGACTCGCTGGATCCAGGTCGCGTATCGCGTCCTCTCGATCTGCTGGCGGCGCCCAACCGCCCCACCACACCAATAAGTTAGTGACTTCATCGACCGTGGACGATGCCCGCACCAGGTCAAAATCAATCAAACTCACAGCCCGACCCGCACGGAAGACAACGTTTTCCGGCGCCACGTCACGATGCCCCAGAAAC
>JALYUK010000180.1 GCA_030853805.1 Actinomycetota bacterium
CGATCTGCAATGTCCGCTGCAGGCTCAGCGCGGAGACACCGTCCTTCGCCGAGGCAAACTCCCAACAGACCTGAAACCACACCGTCAGCGGTGTCCGGCGGCGGTCGAACAGGGTGCCCGCCGTGACCGCGGTCCGGGCCTTGCACCTGGCGCACCTGAAGCTGCCATCCGCGACTGACCAACCGCCGACGCTCTCACACCGCGGACAGACGAACCCCTGCGGCCAGCGCAGCCACTCCAAGTAGTCCACACAGTCCGCGTCAGTCACGAACCACGACTGGAACTCGCCCACCGACCGCAGGTACTCAACTCCACCACGCGGCTGCTCGATCAGCACATTACAAGTCTAGTCCGCTCAGATGGATAGCCCTGACGGCCATTATGACAAGTCAACCAGTCATTATTGCAACAGATGCATCATCGAGACGGGCCGTCCGACGCATCCACCCCACCACGTCAGCACGCCGCTGACCAGCAGAAACGACCCCCTCGACACGGGTTGCAGGCGGGCGAGGGCCCTATTCGCCTGACACGACCCGGTGCGCCGCGTCATGTTCACGAAAGCCGCTGACCAGCAGGTTCATGACCGATCATGCATTAGATGAACGATTCACTCACCTGGCGGGCTCGATCAGGCCGGCCTGGACGCTCCGGCTGGCTGAACGACTTCTCAGCGCGTTACTCGACGATCCCTACGGTGCCGTTGCCAGCATGGTCGCTAACACCACGACATCGGTCGACCGGACGGGTCGCTCGCCCACCGAATACAGCAGCTTCGAATATCGACGGTCCCCAGTCAATGTCCGCGTATTGCATCAGATGCATCGGGTTAGGCAGGTTTCCCTCGACGCATTCACCTGACCGCCCACTACGTTCTCCCCGAGGCACCGCTGGCGTTTGTGTGTGATCTGTGGCTCGGGCCAGTGCCATCTCGACCGTGACCGACCCGACACTGTCGGTTAGCAGCTGAGGTTCGCACCGTCGTGGTCGGTATCTCCAGCAGCCCCGGCCCAGGCCAGTGGTCCTCACCCTGCCTCCGCACGGGCCTGGACTAACTGACCTTAGTCTGGCGAGAAACCGCCCGGCTTCTGGTCAACGAGGCCGTACGAGGCGCCCGAGCGGCATTGAGCTGGTTCGCACTTTTTGTGCGCGGGTGCTGGGCTGGTGAGCAAGTACTTTCTGTCTCAGCTGTTCAATACTGCGTTCGACGCTTGAGCAACCCCACTTGAATTCACCACAATCTGGAAAAGAGGAACTATGAATTTAGCTACCATCCCGCGTCGTCGCTACACCGCAGGCGCCACCCCGATCGAGTACCTGCCGCACTTGACCAAGCATTTGGGCGGCCCGCAGATCTACATCAAGCGCGATGACTTGCTTGGCCTGACCGGAGGCGGCAACAAGACCCGCAAGCTGGAATTCCTCATGGCGGACGCGCTTGCCCAGGGCGCCGACACAATCATCACCACCGGCGCCGTGCAGTCCAACCACTGCCGACTGACCCTGTCCGCCGCGGTCCGCGAAGGGTTGAAGTGCAAATTACTGCTGGAGGAGCGGGTAGAGGGCTCCTACAGCGAGAACGCCAGCGGCAACAACCTTCTCTTTCACCTCCTCGGGGTGGATTCCATCGAGGTCGTACCCGGCGGGACGGACCTACCAGCTCGGATGCAGGAGATCGCCGAGCAGGTGCGCTCGAAGGGTGGCACACCATACGTCGTACCTGGTGGCGGTTCGAACCCACTCGGCGCGCTTGGTTACGTGGCGTGCGCCGAAGAGATCCTCACCCAAACCTTCCAGTCCTCGCTACGAATCGACCACGTGGTGTGTTCCAGCGGTTCCGGTGGCACCCACGCTGGACTGGTCGCCGGATTCCACGGCAACCAGAGCGGCGTCCCATTGACAGGTATCAGCGTCCGCGCACAAAAGGCCCCCCAGGAGGCCAAACTGCTCGGACTAGCCAACGAAACACTGGCCCTCGCCGGCGGCCGCGCCGACATCCCCGCGGATGAGATGCAGGTACTGGACAATTTTGTTGGAGCGGGATACTCCCTACCGACCAACGAGATGACAGCCGCCATCCAGGCCTTCGCCCGGCTCGAGGGCATCCTGCTTGACCCGGTCTACACGGGCAAGACGGCCGCCGGTCTCATCGGCTTGATCCATGACAGACGCTTCGGTGCTGACGACAACGTGCTGTTCATCCACACCGGTGGAGCCCCGGCGATCTACGCCTACCCCGATGCGGTACTCGCGAATGTCGACGGCTGAAGCTCGCCCAGAGCCTCGAGAATCGTAGGGGTCCTCGGCAGTAAGGAGCCGCGCGCGACCGCCGACTTCTACGACCAGTTTGTGACCCGCCCGGCGGACACGGACCAGAAACATCTACGGGTCCGGCTTCTGGGCCGACCCGACCGTTCCCAACCGATAAGACGCGATCCTCGGGGGCGGGACCGGGCAAATCCCCCCTCCCCCCGGCGCGGTGGCTGCGGCAAGATATCGACCAACTCGATCGTCAACGCTTGGGAGATCCCCCACAGATCGCAGCTGAGTACGTCCAGAAGCCCGAAAAAGCCGCCAGAGTGCGATGTCCTGATCGTCCGCGACGACACCGAGGCCCTCCGGTGTGTCCGCGGGGAATAGTTGGGTCAGTGCAGGGCTGTTCGCCCGGCACCTCTGACTAGGGCCCCATTCATGACGGTGACGAGGGATTCTCGATGGCCTGGCGTCTCAAAATGTGGACAGCCTCTATTTTCTCATACTGCATACAAAGTACGTTCACCCCAATCACTCAATAGGAGCAACCATGACCCGAGTCTCTCGCCGTTCCTTCTCGCACCCCGGGAAGGCTGGAACACTAGTTACTGCGATCGGTTTCTTGGCTGTGGCGACCGCGTGTTCGTCGGTGGGATCTCAACCGACCCAGTCCTCCAGTCCTGGGTCGGCGGGCGGCGGTTCGATGGCCGAGTCTTTCGGAACTGCCGCAACGGCCAGCCAGGTAAAGAGTGGGGGCACTTTAACGTTTGCCCTGTCCTCTGACCTGGACATGCTCGATCCAACACTGTCGCGGAGCTTGTATTCACGGTACGTGTTCGATTCGATGTGCCAAAAACTCTACGACGTGAATGCGCAGACCAAGGTTGTGCCGCAGCTTGCTTCCGGGATGCCAACGGTGAGCAATGGTGGTAAAACTGTGACGATTCACGTCCGGTCGGGCATCAAGTTCTCTGATGGGACCCCGTTCAACGCGGCGGCTGTAAAGAAAACGTTTGAGCGCAACTTGACCCTAGTTGGTACGGCCCGTAAATCCGAGATTGGTCCGATCACTTCAGTTGACGCACCGAATGCCACGACCGTGGTGGTGCACCTCAAAGAACCTTTCGCACCGTTGACCGCGGCGCTAGCGGATCGCGCGGGGATGATCATGAGCCCTGCAGCAATCGCGAAGTACGGTAAAAACTTTGCCCAAAACCCGTCATGTGTGGGGCCTTTCAAGCTGCAGCAGCGCGTTCCTGGAAGCTCAATCACCGTGGTACGTGACCCCAATTTTTACGACGCCTCTAAGGTTCACTTCGACAAGATCGTCTACCGCATCATCACTGACCCAAACATTCGTTCGGCGAACCTTCTTTCCGGGGATGCGGAGGTCGCAGACACATTGGCTACGCAGAGCGTCGTGAGTCTCCAATCCAACCCGAAGATTTCGGTGTTGAGTTCGCCGTCACTGGGTTATCAGGGTGTTACTTTCAATGTTGGAAACGTCAATGGAGTCGGCAAACCCCCTACTAAAATTAATACTCCACTCGCTTCCCAGGCAGCGATACGCCAGGCGTTCGAGTACTCCATCGATCGGTCGCTACTTGTCAAGTCAGTGTTCAACAATTTATACACACCGGCATGCTCGCCTGTTTCACCGAAGAGTCAGTACTCCACCGCAATAGACCAGCAGTGCCCTGCTTATGACCCTGCGAAGGCAAAAATGCTTTTAAAGCAGGCCGGTGTAAAAATGCCGTATCAGATCAGTATGCTTGCGTCCAACACCCCTGACACGCTTCGTATGGTCCAGGCATTACAGTCGATGGTTAAAGCCGGTGGTTTCAATCTCATAATTAAGCCAGTTGAATACACTACGTTGTTGAACCTGGAGGACCAGGGTAAGTACGCGGCGTTGCAGCTGGGTTGGTCCGGGCGTGTTGATCCGGACGCGAACATCACGAACTTCATCGGAACACAGGGCAGCCAGAATGTTTCTGGTTATAGCAACCCGAAAGTCGACGCACTGCTCAATCAGGCCCAGGCGACTAATGACACGGCGAAACGCGCATCACTGTACGGGCAGGTAGTCAAGCTCACTAGGACCGATGCGCCGATTGTTTATCTATATCGGCAGAGCAACCTGACGGGCATCTCTAGTACTGTCAAAGGTGTGCAGGTCTTTCCGGATGGAGTAGTACGGGTAGCCTTCGCCGGTTTTGTTAAGTAGGCGCGGGCATGGGTCGCTACCTTTTTCGTAGGGCGTGGCAGTCCCTCATTACTCTTATCGTGGTGGTTATTCTCGTTTTCCTTGGGATTCGCGCATTACCGGGGGATCCTGCCCTAGCTCTTGCTGGTGAACAGAGTTCGCCGGCAGCGCTAACAGCCATACGGCATGAGTACGGGTTGGACCAATCACTTCCCGTCCAGTTCTGGAAATACATTGTCCAATTGCTGCAGGGTAACCTCGGGGTGTCGATCAGCACTGGGTCCAGCGTGACCTCGATGTTGGCCACCGCCATCCCGGTGACCCTTGAACTGACGGCACTGGCGATGGTGATCGCCTCGCTCATCGGTATCGGCACCGGTGTCGTTGCGGCCGTCCGACGAGGTAAGCCAATTGAGTGGTTCGCCAACGGGTTCGCGCTGGTCGGACTGTCCGTCCCACACTTCTGGCTCGGGTTGCTCGCGATTCTTTACCTATCGGTGGGGGCAGGACTGTTCCCCGCATCCGGATTCGTGTCAATCTGGACCAGTCCACTGGATAACTTGCACCACATCATCCTGCCTGCGGTGATTTTGGGAACTGGACTCTCCGCAGTGTTGATGCGCCAAACCCGCTCAGCAATGGTGGACGCGCTTGGAGCTGACTACATTCGCACTGCGAAGGCCAAAGGTCTGCGCTGGCGCACCGTGATCACGCGGCACGCACTGCGCAATAGCCTCATCGTTGTGGTCACGGTGGCCGGGCTCCAGCTGGGCGAACTGATCTCCGGAGCTGTTGTCACGGAGCAGATTTTCAGCCTCCCAGGTTTCGGCAAGCTCACGCTGGACTCCGTGTTCAAACGTGACTACCCGGTCATCCAAGCCGTGGTGCTCATCACTGCTACGTCGTACATCGTGATCAATTTCTTAGTTGATTTGCTGTACTCAGTCATCGACCCAAGGATCCGCGTGACAGGGAAAGACTCATGACCACCGCAGTTCCTGCCGTCACAGTTAAGGCGCCGCAGGCCCTTGGCCGTCGCGCCCGAGTTTTTCGCCGGTTGAGTCGTAATCCGCTGGCTTTGGTCAGCGTCATAGTTCTACTGATCGCCGTACTGGTGGCTGTGTTTGCTAACTGGTTGGCTCCCGACTCGGCAAGTGCTACGGACCTAGTACACATTTTCTCGCCCCCGGGCACGGCAGGTCATCTACTGG
Source organism: Actinomycetota bacterium (assembly GCA_030853805.1). Classification (GTDB taxonomy): domain Bacteria; phylum Actinomycetota; class Actinomycetes; order Actinomycetales; family Dermatophilaceae; genus Allobranchiibius. The sequence goes on from JALYUK010000180.1 coordinate 5,671, forward strand.
GCACTGATGACCTCGGCCGCGACATTCTGTCCCGCATCATGTTCGGTGTGCGGGCCTCCCTTGAGGTTGCCTTTCTGGCGGTCGCGACATCGCTGGTGATCGGCGTACCGCTCGGTTTGATCGCTGGGTACTACCACGGTGCCGACGCTGTGGTGTCCCGCGTCACCGATGTGCTGCTGTCTTTCCCATTCCTGATCTTGGCAGTCGGACTCGCCGCAATCCGCGGGGCAAGCCTGGGTAACGCCGCCGCAGCTATCGGAATCGCGCAGATTCCAGGAGTGATTCGGTTGGTCCGTTCAGACACCCTCCGACTAAAATCGATGGATTACGTTGCCGCCGCGGTGGTTGACGGCGCAAGCGACAGCTGGGTGTTGTCGCGTCATATTTTGCCTAATGCGACATCGGTGATTTTGGTGCAAGCGACCGTGGCCCTACCAGCTGCCATCCTCGGTGAGGCCGTGCTTTCGTTTCTCGGCCTGGGGATCCAACCACCGAGTCCGAGCTTGGGCACGATGCTTTCTGCCGCACAGGAATTCGCCGCCCGTGCGCCGTGGGCCGCGGTGTTTCCAGGCTTGGCGATTATGTTGCTCGCCCTTGCATTCAACGTGTTCGGCGACAGCTTGCGTGATGCTCTTGACCCGAAGGGAAGCCGATGATCACCACGAAGAAGCCGGTAGCTACCGACACTGCTCTCGCGTTGGATGTTGCTGGTCTGTCGGTGGTTTTCCGTACTGAGAGCGGCACGGTGAGTGCCGTTGACAAGATTGATCTGCGCCTTGGACAGGGTGAAATCGTCGGTGTGGTTGGCGAGTCGGGATGCGGCAAGAGCGTGACAGCGATGAGCCTGGCTGGTTTGTTGCCAGCTGCTGCCCGTGTCAGTGGATCGGTTCGTCTTGATGGCGTTGAGCTCATCGGCGCGAAAGAGTCGACCTTACGCAGCATCCGTGGACGAGAAATTGCGTACATTTTCCAGGAACCGATGACGTCTTTGAATCCGGTACTGACTGTTGGCCGGCAGATCGGTGAAGTGCTCCAGGTGCATGAACGACTATCCCGCGCCCGCGCCCGCGCACGCGCGATTGAGCTGATGACCCTGGTAGGTATCCCTTCGGCAGGTGAGCGAGTCGACACCTACCCCCATCAGATGTCCGGAGGGCTGCGACAACGAGTGGTGATCGCCATGGCGGTCGCGTGCGGCCCGAAGGTCCTGGTCGCCGACGAACCCACAACAGCACTCGATGTGACCGTTCAAGCAGGGATTCTCAACGTCCTTCGTGACCTGCGCCGTGAACTCGGCACTGCGATTTTGATCATCACCCATGACCTCGGCGTGATCGCCGACATCGCCGACCGCGTCGTAGTGATGTACGCCGGTCGGGTCGTCGAATCGGCCCCAGTACAAGAACTGTTTGATGACCCTCGCCACCGATACACCACTGGACTGTTGCACGCGAGCCCCCGGCCCGGCAGGCACGCGGGCGCCGAGCGATTGCAGGAGATTCCAGGCCTCGTCCCAGTGCTATCGGTCCACCCGGATGCGTGCACATTCGTCGACCGTTGCACGAGCTCGGACGAGCAGTGCCGCACTGCAGCGCCACCGCTGGTTGGGCGTGATGGCCAACCTTCTGAAGATCACGTCGCAGCCTGTTGGCACCCGAACACATTAGGGCGAGACAGTGGACTGGAGGAACGTCAGTGACCGGCTTCCAGATCACCCACGATGCGCCACGAAAGATACCTGCCTTGCAGGTTGAAGACCTCAAGATGCACTTCGGTCCCGTGCGGGCGGTCGACGGATTTTCCCTGACGCTTCCCCAAGGACAACTGACCGCGCTGGTAGGCGAAAGTGGCTCCGGTAAGACAACCGTAGGACGCTGCATCGTTCGCCTTCTTGAACCAACCGCAGGGACGATTAAACTCGGCGGTGTCGATATGACGCACCTTTCTCGCAGGCAAATTCGCCAGCAAAAGTCCGGGGTATCAATGGTGTTTCAAGATCCGGCAGGATCATTGAATCCCCGCATGCTGGTCGGCCAGGTCATTGCGGAGCCGTTACGCATCGGACCGGAGCAGCTCTCCGCGAAAGAACGCGCAGTTCGAGTGACCACCGAACTGGGTCGGGTTGGGCTAGGGGCTGAGGTTGCTTTCCGTTATCCGCATGAACTATCGGGGGGCCAACGCCAACGAGTGAGCATTGCGCGTGCGCTCATATCCTCGCCGCGTCTGCTGATCGCCGATGAACCGACGAGTGCACTCGATGTGTCCGTACAAGCTTCCGTTCTCAACTTGTTGGCCGATCTACAGCGGGACATGGGGTTCGCTTGTCTCTTCATCACCCACGACCTATCTGCGGTGGAATACCTTGCCGATGAGGTAGCCGTAATGTACCTCGGACAGATTGTCGAGGTCAGACCGCGAGAGCAGATTTTCAGCCGCCCTGCCCACCCCTATACCCAGGCGCTGCTTGCTGCGGCGCCTGTCGCAGACCCTGCGACACAGCGCGATCGCGACCCGGTCATCCTCGGTGACGACCTGCCATCACCCTCGAATCCGCCATCAGGATGCCGTTTCCATACCCGGTGCCCACTGGCGTTCGATCTGTGCAGCACACAAGTACCTGAACTGCGACCCGTTCCGGGTGGTGTTGCCGCCTGCCACCTCGTCCAACCCGACGGGACCGGAAGCGAATTGCTCAACAGGCCTCAGAGGAGAAATACCTGATGTTCACCACCCGCCCCACCCTTGAAGGCACCTTCGGCATGGTGTCCTCTACCCACTGGATCGCCTCGCAGGTCGCGATGCGCATCCTGGAGCAAGGCGGTAACGCTTTCGACGCGGCAGTCGCGGCGGGATTCGTCCTGCACGTTGCGGAACCGCACCTCAACGGGCCCGGTGGTGAGGTCCCGGCAATCATTGCCACTGCGAGTGACCCCAAGCCACGGGTGCTCGCTGGCCAAGGACCGGCACCGGCGGCAGCAACGATCGAGCACTACACGTCGCTTGGTTTCGACCTCATACCAGGATCGGGCCTGCTGGCCGCAGCAGTTCCCGGGGCAGTCGACGCGTGGTTACTCCTTCTGCGGGACTACGGCACGAAGTCACTGGAAAGTGTCCTCGAGCCCGCGATTTCGTATGCTGCCAACGGGATTCCCGTTCTCGAGCGGGTCACCGCCACCGTGGAGAGTGTTCGCGAGCTCTTCGAGAAGGACTGGACGAC
>JALYUK010000220.1 GCA_030853805.1 Actinomycetota bacterium
GCGTTCGGTGGGCTCATGCGCGGTGCCGCACCCGGCAGCGACGCTCAGCTGCAGTTCGTTCGGGCCTTCGCACAGACCGCAGTCGCGCCCGAGGACATCGCCACCGTGCGCGGTCTGCTGACCGGAGCGTCACAGCTGTCGGGCCTGGCGGTCGACACCGATATGCGCTGGTCGCTGATGACGGCGCTCGCCACGGCCGGCGCGATCGACGATGACGAGATCGATGCAGAACTGATCAGGGATGCAACCTCCACCGGCGTCGAACGTGCCGCCGGCGCACGGGCCGCGTACCCGACGGCGCAGGCCAAGGAGGCTGCGTGGGCACGCGCGTTCGAGGGTGACTCACTACCCAACCAGACCCTCGCTGCGGTCTCCGTGGGATTCGCCACCGTGCACGACGTCCGCCTGCTGGCGCCGTACGCCGCACGCTTCCACGCCGAGGTACGCGCGATGTGGGAATCGCGGACCTTCGCGATCGCCTCCGGGCTGGCGACCAGGATGTATCCCTCCGCGCTGGCCGATCAGGCGCTGCTGGACGCCACGCAGCACTGGTTGCGGGACAACGACGATGCACCCGATGCATTGCGTCGGACCATGGGAGACCACGCGGACGCAGCGAAACGGGCGCTGAGCGCGCAGTCTCGGGACGCTCAGGACTGAGCGCTACCGACCTACCGACCTGTTTCGGGTGGGTTGAGTTCACCGTCGACGGGCGCCCAGCCGCTGTGGTGCGGACCGTCGCTCACGTCACCGCAGCCCTGTCCGTGGCCGCCGGTGGCAGCCATCCCGCCGGGAGTACCGGTGTGGATGGCTGCTACCTGCGGCCCACTGGCGTCAGCGGGGCCATAGCCGCTGTGCCCCACGTCGTGTTGGGAAAGGTGCGGCAGCACGGGTGACCCGCGGTCGGTGGGCGCGTACCCGGAATGTCGGGTGTCGCCGAGGTCGCTGGCAGTGGCATCGCGATCCGTTACTGCACGATGCCTACCAGGCGCAGCGGCACGACTCTTCGCCGGAACGAATCTGGTGAACTTGGACATAGGTCCCACCTCGGTCGGTCGATCGCGTGAGACCGACTGTCCGCCCAACGAACTGGCGGGATCCAGAAGGCCCCATCGCCGACTTCACGATGACACCGAATGCCGCAACGCACCAGGGACCATCGGCCCACTTTTATGCCGGGCCTGCGCCGCCGAACTGCCCTCAGCGGTCGCGCTGCGTCACGCAGCGGATCAGCCGCTTCGCCCTACGCGAGACCATCAGCTGCTCCAGGCTCACCGGATGACCCTCGCCGTCCGCGAGCGGCAGCCGCCAGTTCGGGTACTCCTCGTGGGTGCCCGGCTGATTGATGGTGCGCACATCACCGACCAGATCGTTGACCGAGACGCCCAGCATCTTGCTCGGCGCCCATGTCAGGAACCGATGCAGGGCATCGACCTGACTCTCGATGGACGCCTGCTCACGCAGCAGACCGCGAGCACGCAGCGCGGACAGGACCGCCTCGCGTTGAGCATCATCCTGGGCGATCTCTTCTTCCAGCGGCTGCGTCAGCAGATCGAGGCTGTGCCGCACGCTGATGTGCTCACCCTGCAGGTAGCCGGCCGTGGGTGGCAGATCGTGGGTGGTGACGCTGGCCAGACACAGTTGCCGATAGGTCTCAGGCGGTAACGGCGCACCTTCGCTGTCCCGTTCGAACCACAGGATCGAGGTACCCAGGATGCCGCGTTCGGACAGGTAGTCGCGCACCCAGCTCTCGACCGTGCCGAGGTCCTCGCCGATGACCACAGCCCCCGCGCGGTGTGCCTCCAGCGCCAGGATGCCGACCATCGCCTCGTGGTCGTAGCGCACGTAGGTGCCCTCGACCGGTGACTTACCGCGCGGCACCCACCACAGGCGGAAGAGCCCGAGGATGTGGTCCACCCGCAGCCCGCCGGACATCTCCAGCGTGGTGCGGATCATCTCCCGGTAGGGCGCGTAACTCTGCTCAGCGAGGCGGTCCGGGCGCCACGGCGGCTGGCTCCAGTCCTGACCGAGCTGGTTGTAGTCGTCCGGCGGTGCTCCGACGCTGATGTCACTGGCCAGGACGCCCGCGAGCGCCCAGGCGTCCGCTCCACCGGGGTGTACGCCGACGGCGAGATCCTGCACGACACCCACGCCCATTCCCGCAGAACGCAACTCGTGCTGGGCATCGGCCATTTGGCGCTGGGCGATCCACTGCAACCAGGACTGGAATTCGACCTCGCCCGCGAGGCGCTCGCGCTCTGCGGCCACCGCGTCGGTGCCCGGGTCCTGCAGTTCCGCAGGCCATTCCTGCCACGGAAGTCCGCGTTCGACGACCAGCGCGCACCAGGTTGCGTAGTCGCGCAGACCCTGGCCCTCCGCGGTGCAGAACTGCTCGAACTCCCGGACCCGACGGTGCGTGCGGGGCACCCGGAAGATCATCCGCAACGCGGCTTCCTTGGCCGCCCAACACCCGTCGCGGTCCAGTTGCTCCAGCGCGTTGAGGCGGCGCGCGTCGTCTCCGTGCCACTCGACCAGTTGATGTTCTGCGGCGGACAGGTACCCGAGCTCGACGATCTCCTCGACCCGGATGTACATCGGGTTGACGAATCGGCGGGTCGTCGGCAGATAGGGCGAGGCCTCCATCGGCGCGACCGGCTCGGCAGCATGCACCGGGTTGACGAGGACAAAATCTGCCCCGGTACGTGCTGCCCAGGTGCCCAGTTCGGCGAGGTCGGCGGCGTCGCCGATACCCCAGCTGCGATCGCTGCGGATGCCGTAGAGCTGAGCCTGCAGTCCCCACGCACGGTCGGTGCGCAGCGCGGCGGGCAACTCCAGTCGGACGGGCGTGACGATGACGCTCATCCGGTGCTCGTCCGCACCGGTACGCACCACGAGGACGTGGTAGCCCAGTGGCAGCGAGCCGGGTAACTTCAGCGTCGCTTCGCCGATGCTGATGCCGTCGATGTCGCGTGGGTCCACCCAGTGGTCGACCTGCTCCACCTCCAGGCATCCGCCGTGCTCGAGCTCGACCTGCGCCTGCAGATCGGCGCCATGCGGCAGGTGCACCGCAACCCACGGCTCGGTGGCCTGCCGGATCACCACGACGGGCGGCAGTACCCGCCGCCACTCCTCGTCCTGCATCGAGGCCAGGGAGGCGGCTGCTGCGTCGTCGTCGGACACGTCGACGCCGAGCGCACCCAGCACCGCGACGATCGTCTCGTCCGAGACGGTGACGGGGTTGTCCTTCCAGTCCCGATAGTCGGTGGCAACTCCATGTGCGCGGGCGAGCTGCGCCAGCAAAGACCCCTCGGACATGGTCGCAGTCTTGCAGAGCGGGCGCTGATCACCAGCAACTTGGGCGCTCCCGGCGCGGCCGCCACACTGGCCCGATGCAGTTTCTGCCGTTTGCCGCCAGCACGACCCAGTCCGGGTGGGAACTCTTCCTCGGGACTCCTCTCGCCGTGATCGGCATCGTGCTCGGCGCGATCCTGCTACGTTTTGCCATCCATCGCGCGATCCGACGAGCTGTCGCAGCCATGGAGACCCGCTCCAGCGAGCGGACTGCCGCCGCTGCCGGCGCCACCAGGGTGATCCGTGCAGCGGCCGGCCTGGACCCTGAACGTCGACGCCAGCGAGCCGCGACGATGGGCTCGTTGCTGCGGTCCGTCTCGACCCTGATCGTCTTCGGTATCGCCGCCATGATGGTGATGGCCGAACTCGGCGTGCCGCTGGCGCCGTTGCTCGCTTCCGCCGGTGTCGGTGGTGTCGCGTTCGGTTTCGGCGCGCAGAGCCTTGTCCGGGACTTCCTCTCCGGGATCTTCATGATCATGGAGGACCAGTACGGCGTCGGTGACGTCATCGACACCGGGCAGGCGATCGGCACCGTTGAAGAAGTAGCGCTGCGGGTGACGCGGGTGCGCGACGCGAACGGTGTGGTCTGGTATGTACGCAACGGCGAGATTCTGCGGGTCGGCAACAAGTCGCAGGGTTGGGCCACCACCACGATCGACATACCCATCGCCTACGACCAGAGCATCGAAAAGGCCCTCGTGACCCTCCGCGCGGTGACCGAGCTCGTCGACGACGAATCACCGTGGAAGGAGAAGCTGTTGGAGACCCCCGTCGTCGCCGGTGTCGAATCGGTCGTGGGCGGTGGCGTGACCCTGCGGATCATCGCCAAATGCGTGCCGGGTGAGCAGTACGCCATGTCCCGCGAGATCCGCGAGCGCGCGAAGGTCGCCCTGGACGCAGCGGGTATCAGGTCGCCACAGCTGCCGCCGTACACCTCCGGGAACGCCCAGTGAGTTCGACTGGAAGACTGCCACCCATGCCGCTGACACCCTCGACACCGTCTACCCCCCCACCGGAGCAGCAGTCGTTCTACGAGCAGGTCGGCGGACACGAGACTTTCGCGAAACTCGTCCACGAGTTCTATGTCGGGGTCGCGGGTGACCAGCCGTTGCGCGCCCTGTATCCCGAGCAGGATCTGGGCCCCGCCGAAGACCGGCTACTCGGTTTCCTGGAGCAGTACTGGGGCGGGCCCACGACCTACAGCGAGCAACGCGGCCACCCGCGACTGCGGATGCGGCATGTGCCCTACCAGGTGACGCCCACTCAGCGGGACCGTTGGCTGCTGCACATGCTGAATGCAGTCGACACCCTGCACCTGGACGAGAGCCACGACCTCCTGCTGCGCGACTACCTCACCCGCGCGGCCTACTCGTTGGTGAATTCCCTCGACGATGAATGACCTGACCGCGCCGTGGTGGCGATCGGCCGTCGTCTACCAGATCTATCCGCGCTCCTGGGCGGACGCCGACGGCGATGGAATCGGCGACCTGCCGGGCATCATCGCCCGGTTGCCCTACCTTCGCGACCTGGGCGTCGACGCCGTGTGGCTCTCGCCGTTCTACACCTCACCGCAGGCCGACGCCGGGTACGACGTAGCCGACTACTACGACGTGGACCCGCTCTTCGGATCGCTGACGGATGCCGAGACGCTCATCGACACCGCGCACGACCTGGGCCTGCGGCTGATCGTGGACCTGGTGCCCAACCACACCTCCGACGAACACGTCTGGTTCGCAGCCGCACTGGCGGCCGCGCCGGGGTCACCGCAGCGCGCCCGCTACCTGTTCCGCGACGGGTCGGGCCTGGATGGCGCACTGCCGCCGAACAACTGGGACAGCGTCTTCGGCGGCCCCGCCTGGGAGCGGGTGAGGGAGGCAGACGGATCTCCCGGCCAGTGGTATCTGCATCTTTTCGACGTCAAGCAGCCGGATCTGAACTGGGAAAACAGCGAAGTACACGCGGAATTCGAGCGCGTCCTGCAGTTTTGGCTGGATCGCGGGGTCGACGGGTTCCGCGTGGATGTCGCGCACGGCCTCGTCAAAGAGTCGGGGTTGCCCGATTCGAACGGTACGTCGCACGTGGCCGACGGCAGTCAGCCGATGTGGGACCAGCCCGGGGTGCACGAGATCTACCCCGAGTGGCGCGCCCTGCTGGACGCGCACGGCGCGCAGTCCGGCACCGAGCCGATGATGTGCGCCGAGGCGTGGGTGGTCCCACCCGATCGGCTCGCCAAATACGTGAGGCCGGACGAGTTCCATCAGGCGTTCAACTTCGAATTCCTCGAAACACCGTGGTCGGCGACTGCACTGCGTGATGTCATCGACGGTACGTCGGAGGCCAACGCTGCCGTCGGCGCACCGACGACCTGGGTGCTGTCCAATCACGACGTGGTCCGCCACGCCACCCGGATGGGTCTGCCACCCGAGTCGGCGACGTTGAACGGCATCGGCGCGCAGGACCCGCAGCCGGACGCCGAGCTCGGTCTGCGGCGGGCCCGGGCCGCCACCGCGATGATGCTCGCGCTGCCGGGCGGCGCCTACCTGTATCAGGGCGAGGAACTCGGGCTGCCCGAGCACACCACGATGCCGGATGAGGATCGGCAGGATCCGACGTACGCCCGCACCGGGCACACGATCCGTGGCCGGGACGGCTGCCGGGTGCCGATGCCCTGGGTTCGGGATGCGCCGGCCGCCGGGTTCAACGACACCGGTGAGTCGTGGCTGCCGCAACCGGCGTCGTACCCCGCACTGGCTGTGGATCAGCAGGTGGGCGTGCCGGGTTCGACCCTCGAGCTGTACCGCACCCTGCTGCGAGTGCGCCGAGAGCACGGGCTCGGCGCCGGCGTCGTGCAGTGGGTCGAGGCATCCGCAGCTGTGCTTGTCTTCGACAACGGGCCGGTGCGCTCAGTCACCAACTTCGGCGACACGCTCTCTGCGCTTCCGTCCGGATGGACGGTGGTTGCGTCCAGTGGTCCACTTACAGGCGGGTCGATCCCCACCGATACGACAGTGTGGCTGACCGGCGACAGTTCTACGAGATGAAACGCGGACCGATCAGAGCCGGCTGATCAACGGCACAGCACGTGACCGGCAGCGGTGCTCACCCGGTGCCACCGCCCGGCGGTGAAGACCTGCGCGGTGTCGCCGACGAGGAATCCGAGGGTGTAGGCGGCAAATGCCACCGAGGCAGGCAAGGTCTCCGGGCGCTCACCCGGCAGCGCGCGACCCCACACCCGGCGCCGCAGATCCTGCACGGCGGCGCTGCCCGATCCGGTCGGTGCACCCTGCGCAATCTCCGCTATGCCCTGCGCTGCGGCGTCATTCAACACGGTGACAGCCACCGACCCGGCCGGTGTCCACCCCTCGCGAGGTGGACTCACCGAGGCCCACGCCGCTCGTACCTCCTGCGGGGGTACGTCGAGTTCGGTGCCGTTCGACGCACGCGCCAGCCGGTCTCCGACGGCGCCGATCGGCACGATGGCATCCAGTTGGGCGGGCTCGGCGAGGCCCAGCACCCGCAGCCCGAGCGTTGTACCGCGCCCGGACAGGTCCTGCCCCGACGTGACCCCCACCCACACCGCGAGCGTTGTCCCACTCGCTTGCAGCCGCATCGCGCCGTCCGCATCCAGGGTGCGAGCTCGCGCACAGAAGGTGCTCAGGTCGGCCCAGGTGTCGGCATCGGCCAGTTGAATGATGGCCATGCTCAGATGTGCCCTGCCGGGCGGCGCTTCATCGTGACTGGCCCACCGGCGTACTGCTGCAGCACCTCACGGGCATATCCGGTCAGCCGGGTCGGCCGCTGGGTGTCCATATCGAACGCGACCTGGGTCGTCTCCGCCGTCGCGAACACCTCGTCACCGTCTGGTGATTCACGCACCTCGTACCCCATGTCGAACGACGCGCCGGCAATACGGGTGACCCAGGTGGTGATCACGATCGGCTCGCTGCGGTACTGCAGCTGGCGTAGGTAGTCGATCTCGCAGCGCGCCATCAACAGCCGGGGCCGCAGGTTTTCCTGGTCTGCATCTGCGAACCACTCCTGGAACGCCATGATGCGTGCCTCCTCCAGCAACCGAACGAACTGCACGTTGTTGATATGGCGCAGCGCGTCCATATCGGACCAGCGCAGCGGGACGCGAACGAAGAAGGGATGTGTCGCCATACCCATGATTATCGCCGGTCCCCGGGTCCTACCGGTGCCCCGGATAGAGTCGCCCGCGTGACCGATGCCGACGACCTCCCCGCAATCAGCGCAGCTCAAGCCGAGCAGGACCCGGTAGGCGCGTTACTGCAGATCCTCGACCTGCAACCGGCCGGCAGCACGTCGTTCCAACCGACGGCGAGTGACGGGGCCATCGACGCAGACGTCTCGGTGCGCACCCTGGACGCATTCATCGGGCGCTCACAGGTCACGCCGCACGGGCGGGCATTCGGTGGCCAGGTGCTCGCGCAGACCGTCATCGCCGCCGGTCGTACGACCCCCGAAGACCGCCAGATCCATTCGCTGCACGCATATTTCGTGCGGGCCGGCGACTCCAGACACCCGATCCGTTTCGCGGTCGAGAACCTGCGCGACGGCAACTCATTCTCGGTACGCCGGGTGCACGCGATGCAGTACGGCGAGACGATCCTGTCCGCGACGCTGTCCTTCCAGAAGCCGGCCGACGGACTGGACCACCAGGCACCGATGCCCGCCGCCCCGGACCCCGAGCGCGCCTGGACGACCGAGCAGGAGCTGGCCGGTATCGACCATCCGACAGCACACCACTGGCGTCAGCGGGCGATGGACGTGCGAAACGTCGAAGGAGCGCTCTTCATCCGTCCCGGACGGCAGCAGTCGGCTCACCAGATGGTGTGGATGAAGGCGCTGCGCGAACTGCCGGCAGATCCGCTGCTGCAGGCTGCCGTCTTCGCCTACGCCTCGGACTACTCCCTGCTGGAGCCGGTGCTGCGGCGCCACGGCCTGGTGTGGTCCTCCCCCGGGCTTCGGCCCGCCTCACTGGATCACGCGATGTGGTTCCACCGGCCGGGTCGGATCGACGACTGGGTCCTGTACGAGCAGGAGTCGCCCTCGGCGTCCGGCGGTCGGGGTCTCGGGCTGGGCAAGATGTTCGGCCTGGACGGCACGCTGATCTGCTCGGTCGCTCAGGAGGGCATGGTCCGGGTCAAGCCCCAGGCGCCATGACCACTGACCGCCGTCGATCCGTCCAGCGGCGGGCTCCGACCCCGAGCGGCGGGGTTATTACCTCGCCGCTGGGTGGTGGACGCCGCCGCTCGACGGGTAGCGCTCAGTCGCGGGTCAGGCGACGGTGCGTCACG
>JALYUK010000247.1 GCA_030853805.1 Actinomycetota bacterium
ACCGCATCTAGGCGTGGCAATGAGTCCCGCCCTGGATCTCCTCAGAGGTCAGGAAGTCGTCGCGCACACTGGCAAGCATGAGCACGGAGACCGCCGCAGACCCCACCGATCTGCCCGGTGACGGGAGCATCCATGCTGGTGCTGCGACACCGTCGATGCGCCCGACCGGATGGTCCACCTGGGCAACCACCCGCAGGTGCACCTGTGCCTGCGCTGCGCGCATTTCGTGCACCAACAGGCGCGGGAGATCCAGGACACCAACAAACGAGGGCCAGCAGTGCTGTCCCGGGAACGGGTCCGCAGTCTCCGCGCGCAGGTAGTGCGCCGCGGCTGGCATCAGAACAGGTTCATCGGAGACACACTGCGCTGGCTCGGCATGTACCTCCCATGACCCTCAAGAGCGAACTGCTGATCGTGCCGCACTGCCCCAACGAGGCGGATGCGGTGGAATTGATCACGACCGCCGTGGCAGACACCCGAGTGCGGGCCACCGTCACCCGCACCGTCATCGCCACCCGCGACCAAGCCCGACAACGCGGCTTCGTGGGCTCCCCGACGATCCTGCTCAACGGCACCGATCCATTCGCCCAACCCGACGCTGCGGCAGCGCTGGCCTGCCGGTTGTACTCCACCCCGCAGGGGTTGCGAGGCGTCCCAACGCTGCGGGACCTGCGCCAAGCACTCACACGGGTAGCCGCGGGCTAAAAACCCCGCGCGACTGTCCCTTACGTCGCGCTGCCCCTAGCAGGACCGCACGGCGATCGCTCAGCGGGCAGCCCGGTCTGTCGGCCCGGCGTGTCAGGTGCGCATCCCTCGTGGAACGGGAGGGGCGCCGGTGACCGAGGTGGGTGGTGGCTGGGGCGTGCAGCCAGTGACCTGGCGAGAACCTCGGAAGACGACGAGGTTGCGGTGCTGCGGGCGGGCTGCCGACGTGACGAGCAGGCCCTGGTACCCATCTCGATACAGCTGGTCGCCAACGGCCTGGCACGCCGACCACTGGCCAGCAGTCGGTCGCAGCGGCGGTAGACCGACTCGGCGCAGCCGTTCATCGGTGTCGAGCAACGCGACATGATCCAGGTCTACGAGCCAACGCCACAGATCACGAGGTAGGGCATGCTCGGGTGGTAGACCGGTGCCAGCTAGGGCGCGGTACCACTCCGCCCAGGCGGTTGCCGGCTCGTCGGCGAAGTACCAGGCGCCAGTCACGGCGCCGTGTTGCCAGCGGCCATCGGCCGGGTCCGGCGGCAGGTACAGCGGATCAGCGTCTCCGGGAATGTGGCGCATGAAGATTCCGTGGACGGCCTCGCCGTCGACGTCGAGGGTGTCCACCTATGCGACGGGCATGTCCTCGAGGGCGGCGACCAGCCTGGAGACCTCGCGGTAGTCACCCTCACGGATCGCGTCGACCGGGCGCCGGTCGTCGAGTCGGGCAATTGGCTTGATCAGCCAGGTTGGGATGTAACTGGCGTCCATGATCTGTGCGAGTCGCTCAATCAGGGCGGTCAGCTCAAGGGCGCGGGTCGCGTGTTCTCCGGTCGGAGTACGGGTCCCGTGCAGCCAGCGCCTGGCGCTGCTCGGGTCACCGCCGGTTGCCTGCGCCAGGTGTCCGGCCGTCAGGTTGCCAAGCCGACAGACTCGGGCGATCTCCTCGGCAAGCGATACGCGCGCGACGGTTGTCATAACTCGAGAATAACCCGTAAGCACTTTTAACGCACGTTAAGCGCCTTCAAGTGGACTGGCTTTGCCAGCTGCGCCATGTCCGGTCCGGTAGCCGATCATGTCCGGTCCGGTAGCCGATCCATGACCAGTGATCGATGGTGTGCGGGTTCCGCTACCGCAGCATGTGCAGGTCACCTACGCGACGATCGGATTACGGACCATGCCTGCACGTCAGATCGGGCACAACAGGTAGGCCGCAAACCGCATAGACGACACGGACGGGTGTCTCGAAGGACACCGGGAGCCAGAGCGGGGTCCTCCCCACCCGCGACCGTTGGCCTTAGGCGGTCGGGTGGACCGAGTAAATCGCCAGCGACACGGCCACGTAGTGCGCAGCGAAGGCCAGAACTGTGAACGCGTGGAATACCTCGTGGAAGCCGAACCAGCGCGGCGAGGGGTTGGGCCGTTTGACGCCGTAGACCACGGCGCCCAGGGTATACAACACACCGCCTGCCACGATGAGAGTGATGACCGCGACCCCGCCGCCGCGCGTCAACGGCCCGAAATAGAACACAGCGACCCCGCCAAGAGCGACGTAGACCGGGGTATAAAGCCACCGCGGCGCTTCGACCCAAGCAACCCGGAACAGCACCCCTGCGAGGGCACCACACCACACAATGAGCATCAGTTGGGTGGCCTGGGAGCGGTCCAGCAGACACAACGCGAACGGCGTGTAACTACCAGCAATGACCAGGAAAATGTTGGAGTGGTCCATCCGCTTCAGCACCCCGCCCACCCGCGGACCCCAGGTCCCGCGGTGGAAGATCGCGGACGTGGTGAACAGCAACACGCTCGTGACCCCGAACACCACCGCACCGATCCGGGCCCTACCAGCCGGTGCCGCCGCGATCAACACAATTCCAGCGGCCAGCGTCAGCGGCACCATTCCCAGATGCAGCCAGCCGCGCAGCTTGGGTTTGACCAGCCGCAACAACTCACCGGCCTCTTGCTGAACGGCCTCGACGGCATCGCTGAACGGTTGA
>JALYUK010000271.1 GCA_030853805.1 Actinomycetota bacterium
AGGACAACGTCAAGTGGCCTGCACGGTCCGCGACCATGCAGCGAAGCGCGCTCCATTGGTTCCTCTGCCGGTTCTACGATGACCGTCGTGCCACGAGATGTCCTGCATATGAAGCTCCTGGCGGGCGCATGGGGCCCAATGATCACCGCGGCCAGCCTCGCGGTGATGGTTGAGGGCAGGCTCATCGCCGCAGTGGTCGTGGTGCGTGACGACAAACACGACAGGGTGCCGCTGCTGGCGTTCGCGCTCACCGAACCGACCTGGCAACGTCGCGGTATCGGCGCGTGGCTGATTCACGAAAGCATCACCCGTCTCGCCTCGCTGGGCGTGTCGGAGGTGCACCTCGCAGTGACCCGCGGCAACCCAGCGCAGGACTTGTACGAGCGCTTCGGATTCCGAGTAGTCGCCTGACAGTCATACCGTCGGGTTCGGCGATGCTGCGCGGCTCGACTGCGGGGTGGTGACCGTCCTACCGGTTACCGGCAACACCTATCGGGTCTCCCGTTTCAAACCCTGCGAGCAGTTGCGACTGGATCACCGGCCCACACCTGCAACTGTCAAAGTGACAAGCTGGCGGAATGAGCGACGTTGTGCGAGTGCGGTATGCGGAGGCCGATGACTGGCAGTCGGTTCGTGAAACCCGCTTGGCGGCGCTCGCGGACGCGCCGCACGCTTTCGGGTCGACGCTGGCGCGCGAGGTGGCTTTCGATGATCAGGAATGGCAACGCCGAATCCACGACAACGACTGGTTCCTGGCGTGGTCCGGTCAGCGGCCGGTGGGTGTCGTCGCCGGTGTCCATGAGTCGGGTCATCGCGACAGGCGCCACCTCACCGCAATGTGGGTGCACCCTGACCACCGGGGGACGGTCGCCGCGACTGACCTGGTTGAAGCTGTCTGCGACCTGGCCATGCTGCAGGGCGCCACGCTGGTCATCCTGCGGGTGGCCGACAGCAGCCCGCGCGCGCGGGCTTTCTACGAGCGGCGCGGATTCCGGACAACGGGTCAGCGGGGGTCGCTGCCCAGTGCGCCCGAAATCGGCGAGGAACTCCTGCAGCGGTACCTCGAGGCTTGAGCGCGCCGCGACCAGGTGGTAACGCTGCCAGCTGGACGGCGACACGCTGACGCGAGAAGGCAGAGGTCACGCACGGATGGCAGCGACGACCTGACCTGGGGTCGGGTTGACCAGGGCCTCGCCGTTGACCACCACCGTCGGCACCGTCTCGTTGCCGTCGGCGACCGACCGCACGAAGGCCGCCGCATCCTTGTCCTTCCAGATGTTCACCTGGTTGAGGTGCACGCGTCGCAGGAGCAGGGCGAGGCGCAGCCGCATGCAGAACGGGCACCCCGGCCGCCAGTAGAGCGTGGCTGCGGGATTGTCACCGGCGGGGCCCTGCGATGTGTTCATCGGTTCAGACAAGCACATCAGGATGGGTGCGCAACCAGTCGACGACCTGCGCGGCGTGCGCATCCGGCGGGAACACGGGGTAGAAGACGTGCTCGATACGCGTGCCTCGCACCACCATCGTCAGCCTTTTGTAGAGCTGCTGCGCGCCTGCGTTCCTACGTGGGACGGCCTGGGCGGTGAAGGTCGGCAGGACCAGCGCCTCGGCCAGTTGCAGCCTCGGATCGGAGAGCAGCGGGTAGGGAAGGTGCAGCCGGTTTGCGAGCTCACGTTGGTATTCGCTGGTGTCCGAGGACAATGCGAGCACCTGCTCGATTCCGACCTCGGCAAGTGTGGCGAGCTGATCGCGGAATGAGCACACCTCCTGGGTGCACCCCCTCGCGCCTGGGATCTGATCCCACGCCTGCGGGATGTCGACGCCCGGTTCCCCGGTCAGCGGATAGATGAACAGGACCCACCTCCCGGCCGATACCTCATCCAGCGTCACAAGGGATTCGTCGGTCGATGGCAACGCGAGATGCGGCATCCGTTGGTCGGGCAGGTGGTCGGCGGCCCCGTCGTCGACCGGTCCGGGTAGGTCGGTGGGTAGCGGTCCGGGCGCAGGTAGCGACATGCTTCACTTTCTGTCAGTCACAACGGGTGGGTTGGTGACGAATAAAAATTATGACGCTCGACGACAGTTCCCCGCAGTGCGCAACAACATCCTGCTCGGGCAGAACCCGCGGGGCGGCAACGTCCACGGCGAGATGACCGCCCCCTGGGTGGATGTGCGGTTCTCTAAGCTCGCGGCGAGGGTGAGTCTGAGTTGTCGGTGTGGCGGCGGATGTGGCTGAGTCTGGGCCCGACCCGACTGATCCGCATCGTGTTGCTGCTGGTCGCACTGGCCGTGGTGTACCTCTCGATCGCGGCTCTGCTTCGCGGTGACTGGCTGCTCGCTTCGGCTGCCTGCGGCTAGGGTTCGTCGATGTCGCCCACCACCACGCGTCGCCCCTCGATCTACGTCGAGATCGAGATCGCGTGCCCGATCGATCGCGTCTGGGAGTTGACGCAGGACACCGACGCGCATCCGCGCTGGGATCTGCGATTCAGTCGGATCACGTCTGTCGAGCAGCTCGACGGTGGCGGCTACCGGTTCCGCTATGAGCGCTCGCTCCTCGTGCACACGTTGCGCGGCACCGGTGTGTCGATCGGCGAAACGCGCCGCCCGGACGGCTCGCGCACCTCGGCGCTGCGCTTCGACACCACCGACCCGCTGTCACCGATGGGCGATGGACGCGGTTACTGGCGCTATCTGCCGACCGAGCGCGGCATGACCTTCATCACCGGCTACGACTACGAACCAGGGTTTGGTCGGTCCGGCGCATTGCTGGACCGGCTGGTGACCCGCAGGGTGATCGGTTGGATGACGGCGCTCAGCTTCGACCGGTTACGCATCTGGGCGGAGACGGGTGAGGCACCGCAAAAGTGGTCGATGCTGAGCACTTTCCTCTGGTGGCGTCCCGATCGACCACGAGCGTCCCGCTGTGCGCGTCACCCTCAGGACAGGGCAGCGTCTGTCATGGCGCAGGCCCCCACCACGCTTGCTGAGCTGGCAGACCCCCTGTGGTGGACGTGCACCTGGGCAGGGTGCGTAACATTCTGGTGCCGCATGTCGGCTCCGACGGGGCCTTCACGGTGGAGAACTA
>JALYUK010000344.1 GCA_030853805.1 Actinomycetota bacterium
CTGACCCAGATCGCCCAGATGGCCGACGACGCCGGGCTACGGGTGGCCAACGTCTTCCACGCCGGGGACGGCAACCTGCACCCGTTGGTGCTGTACGACGCACGACACGTTGGTGAGGCGGAGCACGCTGAAGAACTGGCGACCGCGATCGTCGAACTCTGCGTCAGCAGTGGTGGGTCGATCAGTGGTGAACATGGCGTCGGAGCGGATAAGGCCTGCTCGATGATGAAGATGTTCACCCCCGATGACCTGGCCGTGATGAAGCGGGTGCGTGATGCGTTCGACCCGGACGGCATCTGCAATCCGGGCAAGCTCTTCCCCACGCCGCGGTTGTGCGGTGAGCTGCCCGGCCCCTACCGGCCGCATCCGCTGGAAACAGCAGGCGTCATAGGGAGAGGGTGACCGCAGGTGAGTGATACAGCGCAGACCGAGCAGATCGCACCCCACGATCTGGACGACGCAAGCAGGGCTCTGGGCGAAGGCCAAGCAGCCGGCCGCACGGTTCTCTTCAGCGGGGCCGACACCAAGTCCCAGTGGGGCGGGGTGGTCGATCCGACCGACCTGCGGATCAGCACGGATGGCCTGAACGACCTCATCAGTCACCAGCCCGGTGACATGACTGCGGTCGTCGGCGCTGGAATGCCGCTGCGTACGTTGCAGACCTCGCTGGCCGAGCAGGGCCAGTGGCTGGCCCTGGACCCCGCTACCGAGCAAGCCGGCGCAACCATCGGCGGGCTGCTCGCCACCGGCGACGCCGGTCCGCGGCGGCTGCGCTACGGCACGATGCGCGACCTCGCCATTGGGGCCACCATCGTGCTCGCGGACGGCACGATCGTGCACAGCGGCAGCCATGTCATCAAGAACGTCGCTGGTTACGACCTGACCAAACTGTTCCACGGCTCCCTCGGCAGCCTCGGACTGATCGCCGAGGTCATCCTTCGGCTGCACCCGCTGCCCGCCACCAGCTCAACACTTCGCGCGACCGCAACCGTCAGCGAGGCCACCATCGCCGCGTCAGCGCTGAGTCGCAGCGGAGTGGAGCCGACCGCTATCGAGTGGAGTCAGCCAGGCACCGGCGACGGATCAGGAACGCTGCTGGTCCGGATCGACGGGAGTGCCAGTGGGACCTCAGCGGGGTCGAGTCGCCTCGCGAAGGTCCTGTCCGACCAGGGACTGTCTGCGCAACTGTTGGACCCAGACGTCGCTGACCGACACTGGGCCACGTTCGCTGAAACCACCCGCGGCTCGACCGAGGAGACCGTCGTACGGGCAGGCGCACTGCCCGATCGGTCACCCCAGGCGATCCAGGCACTACGCACACTTGCTGATGAGCACGGCGTGCAGGCAGCGGTCGCCAGCAGCATCGCACTCGGCCTGCATACCGCCGTCCTCAGCGGCTCGGCCGACGCCCAGATGGAGGTCGCAGATCAGTGGCGGCGCAGGGTCGAGACCCTCGGCGGCAGCTGCTCACTACGCAACCGACCGGCAGTGGTCGCCGACCAGCTGTCTGCCTTCGGTACCCCGCCGTCAAGCGCGCCGCTGCTGAGAGCTGTGAAGCACAAACTCGATCCGTACGAGCGTTGTGCACCCGGTCGTTTCCGGGGTTGGTACTGAACCTCGTAAGCACGGCATCCGACCCTGCCAGCCCATCGTGCTTCGTGCACACCGGCCCTGAACGGAATCTCGCATGACTGAACAGACAACTTCCTCCAGCCCCATCGACATGGCTCGCGCCGGGCAGACCCCGGACACCGTCCTGCAGGTGGACGACCACGGCGGCACCGGCGTCTTCGATGCGTTCCACCCCCCGGCCGACGAGTTGATCTCGGACTGTGTGCACTGCGGGTTCTGCCTGCCTGCCTGCCCGACGTACAGCCTGTGGGGAGAGGAGATGGACTCTCCTCGTGGCCGCATCTACCTGATGAAGGCCGGCCGCGAAGGCACCGTGGAGATGGACGAGACATTCGCCGGCCACTTCGACGCGTGCCTGGGCTGTATGGCGTGCGTGACGGCCTGCCCCAGCGGGGTCAAGTACGACCAGTTGTTGGAGGCGGTCCGACCGCAGATCGAGCGAAACTATTCACGCTCCCGCAGCGATCGGTGGTTCCGCGAAGCCATCTTCGCGCTCTTCCCCTATCCGAACCGGCTGCGGGCGGCAGCGGTGTTCGGAACGCTCTACCAGCGCAGCCTGCGCAAGCCGCTGCAAAAGTCTGGACTACTGCAGAAGCTGCCCGCCCGACTGCAGGCGATGGAGGCGCTACTGCCACCAATGGCATTGCGCGACATCAGGGTCCGCCTGCCCGAGTACACACCGGCGATCGGTCCCGTCCGTCATCGGGTGGCCATGTTGACCGGATGCGCCCAGCAGGTCTTCTTCTCAGACGTCAACGCAGCCACGGCAAGGGTCCTCGCGGCGGAGGGGTGCGATGTCCTTGCGCCGGCGGATCAGAAATGCTGCGG
>JALYUK010000432.1 GCA_030853805.1 Actinomycetota bacterium
CACCGCCGACGTCGACAACGACGCCTTGGAAAACTCACCCCGGTCGAATTTGAGATGATCTACACGACCGCAAACGCGGCCTAAGAACAACCCACCCCGAGTGTCAACCAAACCTGGGGCAGTCCCCCCGACGCCATTGGTTCCAGATGTGGTGGTGTGTCGATGGCCTTCCTGAAGGGCTGAGTTCGCTGCAGGAAAATCGATCAGCCAACGGACACCAGCGCGGGCGACCTGACACGTGTGCCTGCCAGATCCGCTCAGCTACTGCCAACCCAACAAGCCTCCTTGGCATCGCCCGCACCAACGGCGCTGGTAGAGCTCCGCATCCGCCTAGCCCGTCCCGCAGCCGTACCGATGTCTCGGACAGTCCGTGCGGTCGGTGAGCGCAACGGCGTACGACGACAAATCAGCACCATCGTGGTCGTCGATCAACCGGACTCAACGAATTGTCGTAACGGGATCCCGTTACGGCGATCCCCCGATGGGCGCGACAGGCGCCCATCGGGGAATCTGATCTGTTGTCGCATGCATTTCGGCCTACGGGACCCAGGTTGTGACTGCCAATGTGGGCCTCTGCTCTTGCCTGTCATACGAGGCGCCGGCGAACACCGTTACTCGCTCCAGAGCCGCGCACCAGTTCACCACCGCGGGTCCATCGTGGCCGCCACCGCGCGGGGGGCTGTCCTATGAACGGGGACGGGATCGACTTTCGGCGCGTGTGGGCTGGTGCTGTCGGAGGTCTCAGCAAATTCTCAGAACATCTCTATTCAATGTGGGCTCCATGTAGCGCCGGGTCGGTGCTTGCGATGGCTGCTATGTGTGCGCCGTTGCATTGGTGAGCGACACGCAGCGCGAAGGATTTATTCATGCGAACCACGTCAGGGAGTAGATCTGTGGATATCAGTCGTCGCGGGTTGCTGGTGGGTTCGGGGTTGGGTGTTCTGGGGGCTGTTGGTGGCCTCACTATGGGTGTTGAGCCGTCGGCGTCGGCGGCCACGGTGCGGGCGCCGTTCCGGCTGCAGTCGCGGGCGGCGACGGTCGCGAAGTTCGCGGGGCAGCGCCCGTCGTATTGGGGTTTTTACGCCCCTGGGGTGCATTCCACGTTCTCGACTGCGACCGCCGCCGGGAAGGATGCGATCGCGTTGGCGTTCGACGCGTGTGGTGGGACGGTCACCTACTACGACGCGGCGTTGATCGCGACGTTGCGTAAGTACCAGGCGCCGGCGACGTTGTTCATCAACCGGGCCTGGGCTACCAACAACCAGGCCACTTTCAAAGAGCTCCTCGCGGACCCGTTGTTCGAGATCGAGTCCCACGGGTGGGCCCATATCCCACTCTCGGTGACGGGCCGGTCCGCGTACGGGATCCGGGGCACGTCCAACGTGGCCGGCGTGTGGGAAGAAGTCGCGGCTGATTACTGGTGGATGGGGTACAACTTCAACCACGCCACCCGGTTCATGCGCGTCGGGACGTGTTTCACCGACGACGTGTCCGCACGGGCAGCGACGTGGATGGGACAAGAGTTGGTCAGTTTCGCGGTCAACGGTGACGCCGGGGCAACGTTCCCCGCAGACGTGGTGTATTCCCAAGTGATGACCTCCCAACCCGGAGACATCCTGATCAGCCACATGAACCGCCCGGGCAGTGGCACCAACCCCGGCTACCAAAGGGCCATCCCCGCCCTGAAAGCCAAAGGGTTCACGTTCCGCCAGCTGAACCAAGTGATGGGCGCCACCACCGCTACCACCCAGCCGGCCGGATGGGCCACGATCTCCCAGGGCAGCCACGGGAGCGAAGTAGCGCAAGTACAACGTGTGGTGCACGTCACCGCGGACGGCAACTTCGGGCCGCTCACCAAGGCTGCAGTCGTGCGGTACCAGAGCGCGCACCACCTGGCCCCCGACGGCATCGTTGGCCCGTTAACCGCAACCGCGATGGGACTCACGACCTAGCCGGTAGTGCGCGTCCTCTCGGTCAGCGCGTCACCGGTCGGCGATCCCGTTCCGGAGATGACGGAACAGAGTTCGTCCAAGGGCTGCCGCTCCAGCGCAGACGACTTCTGACATCAGTGCGGACGACCTCTCAAACTGACACCAGCCCCGGTGAGTACTGGGCCCGAGCGTCCCGGAAGCCGTATTCGGTGAACTATTCCGCTCAATGGGAGACCTACGGCACGACGGTCCCGGACGGTCGCGCGCGCTTCCAAATCCTAAAGAATCGTGTCAGCGACCCTGCTTACCAGCGCGAGGTGGCCAGCAGAGCCTCGTTTCGCGAGCTCCAGATGTTGCGCGACGCTCGAGATCGCGAACCGAGAAGACCTTTGCCATCGCTTCCTTCCTGCCCTGCGAGCGCCTCGTTGCGCCGCTACCGAGGTGAGCCAGGATTGGATGCATCAGTGTCTCGAAGTCAAGGATTTCCATGCTGCTGGGTGCCTCGATGCGAGGGAGCACAGCGCATCCCACCGGCGCCTCGCGACGCCGTGGTGACGCAGTAGAGCGAGGTCCCTGATGTCCTGCACCGCCCAACGGGATAACCACCTGCCTCAGGCGCGACTCGGCGACCCGGGGGGCCGCGTTGTTCGCACCGGTTCTTCAGCTGGAGGGGCTTGTCTGTGGTGGATGCTTTGATGGGTACATGGGTTCGAGGCGGGAAGTCGCGGCTGTCAGTGACAGCGGAGATTCCGTTGCGCCGGTGAGGCTTTCGGTCGTGACTGGTGCGGATCCATTGGACGTGGTCGGGGCGATCTGTGGGCGGTTGAACGCCGCACACGCGGAGCTGATCGCGCTGGTCGCGCGCTTAGTGGCCGATGATTTGTGGGCGATCCGGGGTGTGCGTTCGGTGGAGCATTGGTTGACGTGTTTCGCGGGGGTTTCACCCTCAACGGCTCGGGATCTGGTGCGGATCGCAACAAGGTCGGGGGAGTTGCCGGCGTTGGGTCGGGAGGTGGCGTCGGGTCGGTTGTCGTTGGGGCAGGCCGCCGTCGTCGCCGCGCATACACCAGTGGGGTACGACACGGATGTGGTCAAGCTGGCAGTTCACGCGACGGTTCCCCAGTTGCGGCGGGCGTTGGTGAAGTA